>DASQIW010000147.1:0-38915 GCA_035631375.1 Streptosporangiaceae bacterium | reverse complement strand
GCCACCAGTGGTCCGGCGATCGCCACCGACAATCCGGCCGGGAGCACGGTCGTGATGGCGAGTGTGAACGACCTGAAGATAAAGACAAGCAGCAGGATGACGAACAGCACCGACAACCCCTGCACCCGGTTGCTGGTGTTGCCGGACGCCTTCTGCTGATCCACCTGGACGGCCAGGTCACCTGCCACGTGCGCGCGCAAGCCGGGAGGCAGGCTGGTCCGCGCGATCTGTGTCCGCAGACCGTCGACCAGGTTGGTGGCCCAGTCCTGATTCCCGCTGCCGGCGAACTGCGCCATCGCGATGAGCTGCTCGGCCTGCCCGTCGGGCGACCGGCCGCCGTTGATGACCTTGGTAATCCCTGGCACGGTGGCCAGGTTCGCCTGCAGGTGGGCCAGCGCGGCAACGTCCGCTGGCGTCAGCGGCCCGCTCGTGGTCGCGGCGACGACGGGGATCGGCAGGCGGTTCGACGTTCCGAATGGCTTGGCCAGCTCCGCCGCCTGCGAACTGGCCGCGCTTGCTGGAAGGAACTTCTGGTTGTTTCCCTGAGTCACGCTGGACAGCGCCGGCAGCTGCGTCGAAGCGGCGATCGCTCCGGCAATCCACACCAGCAGCACCAGCCACCGGAACCTAACGCTGAACCGACCAACAGCCCCGTAAATTGCATCCACCCGCATGGTGAGGGATTTTACGGGAACGGCGACGATGAACCGGTCGCCGACCTAGCCGGCCCGGCGCGTGAGCAATGCGCTAGCCGCCGGCTGGTGCCTCTTCGTCGGCGAGCGCATCGACCGCTGCGGTCAGCTGGCGAAGGGACGGGAGCGAGGAGTTGAGGCTCCGGCGGCCAGCCGCCGGCAGCGCCGCCAGCGCGCCCGCCAGGATCTGCTGATTCACGTCTTGCCAGTCGGCGAGCACCTCGTGTCCGGCCGGGGTGAGATCGAGCATGGCGGTGCGGCGATCGGCAACGCCCCCGGTCCGGATCACCAGGCCCCTGCTGGCCAGCCCGTTGACAAGGGTCGCCACCGAGCTCGGAGCCAGCCGCAGCAGCCGTGCCACCTGGCCGGGTCGCGAGGCCGGGTTCTCCGCGAGGCAGGACAGGAATTCCAGTTGAGCCACCGACAAGCCACCGGGAAACGAGCCGCCAGGGCCGCGGGCTCGAGCGGCGCGGCGCATCGCGCGCCGCAGCCGGGACACGGCGTCAGCGAGCGCGAGACCCGCCGGGTCATGCGTCGAGCCCTCAGTCCGAGCGGCGGCAGGGTCAGCTGAAGGCACTGGTAGCCTCTGGCGCTGCCGCGTCGACCGACGCCATCCGGTTGGGCGCACCCCGGAGCGGCTGAATAGTCATCGTGATCACCGCTGCGCAGGCCGCGGCCGCTGCGAGCAGCGCGAAAGCCAGCGTCCCGTCCGGATGGTGGCTCGTGCCTGCAGAGCCACCGATGTGCAGCGCGAGCGTCACGAGCGCGATGCCCAATGTGGTGCCGATCCCCCTTGCCATGTTGACCAGTCCGCCCAGCGTTCCCGCGGAGCTCGCCGCTCCGGTGCGCATGATCAGGGCGTTGTTCGCGGGAACGAGGACGCCGAGGCTGAGGCCGGCCAGACCGAGCAGCAGAACAATTCCTATCGTTGAACTAGACATAAAGATGAGCATAGTCATGACCGCGGCGCATGCGGCCGCGCCGATGCTGCCCCTGGTCCGGTTGCGCAGTCCGCGCGGAAGAACGGCCTCCGCGGTCAGGGCCGCGACCCCGAACCCGGCGGGCAGCGCCGACACGATGAGTCCCGTGCGCACCACGCTGCTGTGGCCGGCCAGCAACTGCGGCACCAGTACCAGTGGGCCGAAGAGCACGAGGTACCCCAGCAGCGCGCCTGCCAGCCCGAGCTTGATCCTGGCTGATCGCACGAACTCATGCGGGATGAGCGGATGCCGCGCGTGCCGCTGGCGAATCGCGAATGCGGCCCCGGCGGCCACCGCGATCGCAGCCATGAGCGCGCCGAGCCATCCTGGTGCCTGCAGGCCGCCGATGATCGACAGAGCCACGAGCAGCGTCACGCTGGCGGTACCGAGTAGCGCAGCGCCAGGCCAGTCGAAGGACGCGTCCTGGCGGCGCTCGGTGGTCCGTGGCAGCAGGTAGCGGCCCGCAACGATGGCTATGCAGCCGACGGGCACATTGATCCAGTAGACGGCGCGCCACCCGGCCGTCTGCGTCAGCAGCCCGCCGAGCGTTGGGCCGAGGCCGAGGCCGATGGCCTGCGCGGCAGCCTGGATGCTGAGGCCGAGCCGCATCCGGCCAGCAGGCGCGCTCGTCGCCACCAGCCCCACGCTGTTTGCCTGCAGCATCGCTGCGCCTACGGCCTGGAGTACGCGGCACGCCACCAGCAGGCCGAGCGTGGGGGCGAACGCGCAGGCGGCCGAGCCGACCGTGAAGACCGCGAAGCCGTAGCCGTAGACGAGCTTTCTGCCGATGGCATCGGCGATGCGCCCGGCCGGCGTGAGCAGCGCCACCAGGACGAGCAGGTAGCCGAGCGAAACCCACTGAACTGCAGCGAGTGGCGCACCGAAGTCGCGCTCCATGGGCCGGAACGTCAAGGTCACGATGCTCGCATCCAGCTGGCCCATGAAAGCGCCGAAGCACACGACGGTCACGGCCAGCCAGGGCGCCCACGGATGACCGCGGACAGCCGCAGGACGCGGCGCCTCGGTCAAGATAGTTCTGTAACCGAACATTCTCTTGCCAACTCTACCTGGCCACGGCCGGGCGGTGCACCACGGCCGGCCCGCGGATCTGCCGCGCAGCCGGCCGATTTCTGGCTGCCATCAGGCCAGGCGGCCTTATCGTGGCTACATTGACGAGGCCTTTGGCCGCCGGGCACGGACATGCCCTGGCAATGCACCTACCTGGTAAGTCTCCGGACATGCCGGGCGTGGTGCTGGCCTGGCAGCGCTATTGCCGACAGACTTCGATGAGGGCAGGTCCGAGTTTCGCCGCCAAGCGACCCGGTCGTGCCGCTGGAGGGACCAGGATGCGAGAACTGCACCTCGTCGCGGTGAGCGAGGACGGCAGTTACGCGATCCTGGCCGTGCCGGGGCGGAGCGAGCGTTTCCTGGTGCCCATCGACGACCGGCTGAGGACTGTCGCCAAAGGTCAGTTCTCCCGGCTCGCTCAGTACGAGATCGAAGTGGAGAATCCGTTGCGACCCAAGGAGATCCAGGACCGCATCCGGGCTGGCGAGACGGCAGAAGAGATTGCTGACGCCGCGGGCATCGAGCCCGACAAGGTGCGCCGGTTCGAAGGACCGGTGCTGGCGGAGCGGCAGTACCGGGCGCAGGAAGCGCAGCGGGCGACGATCCGGAGTCACGGCGACGCCGGGCCAGGACCGCGCCTGGGCGACATCGTGGGCGAGCGGCTGAGCCGGGCCGGCGCACACGCCGAATCAACCGAGTGGGACTCGCGCAAACGGCCAGACGGGAACTGGCAGGTCCAGCTGGAGTTCGTCGTCGGAGGCCGGACGAGTACGGCCGAGTGGATCTACGATCCTCGCCGCAGGCACGTCATCCCCGACGATGAGCAGGCGAAACGGCTCTGCCTGCCAGCAGAGGAGTGGGCCGCCATCGTCCTCGCCGAGCGCACTCCGACCGCCACGGTCACCCCCATCGGATCTCGCCAGCACGCGGGCTATTCTGACCAAGCCCGTGACTTCGAGCGCCGGAGCGCTCCCGCCGTTCGGAGTCGCGACGCCGCGATGGCTGCAGCGCCTGCGAGCAGGCCCGCCGCGGCCGACCAGCCAGGCCAGGATGACCAGGCGGAACCACAGGCGGGTGTCGCGGCCGCGAGCGCGACCTCCCAGCCGGCCCCAAGGAAGAAGACGGGCCGACCGCGGCGGGCGTCAGTGCCCTCCTGGGACGAGATTATGTTCGGAACCTCACGGCAGCCCGACTAGGCTGGCGGGTCGCTGCTACGTCGCCTCGGCTGACCGCCCGAGGGACTACAGCGAACGAGACGGGCCGACACGACCAGGGAGAGACAGAGCGTGCGCCGCAGCGCAGCTGACAGGTGGCGATCGGCGGCAGCCCGGCTGGCGGCTGTGGGGGCCTGTGGGCTCCTGCTGACCGGCTGTGGACTGCTGGGCAAGCCTCAGCCGCTCAGCGCGGACGCGCCCCTGGACATGTCCGTCACCAGCCCGGAATTCAGCGGCGGCGTCATGCCGGCCCGGTTCACCTGCCACGGGACGGGCGAGAGCCCGCCGATCTTCTGGTCTGGGGCGCCTGCGGGCACCAAGTCGCTGGCCCTCATTGTCGACGACTCAGGAGCGCCCATCTCGCCGCGGGTGTACTGGATCGTCTTCGACATCGGCGTAGGCACCACCGACCTCCAGATAGGGCCGCCCGCCTCGGCGCACAAGTCGGCGCAATCGACGCTGCCACCGGGCGCCAGGGTGGCCCTCAACAGCGCGGGCACCGCAGGTTACAACCCGCCGTGCCCGTCAAGGTCGGATAACAAGTACCGGTTCACCGTGTACGCGCTCAACACTTACCTCGGGTCCTCGCTCCCCCACAACGCGAAGCTGCTGCAGGCATGGACCATGATCGCCTCCCACGTCATCGGGCGCGGCACGCTCACCGCGCGGGCGCTGCCGGGCTAGGCAGCCGCTCGCGTCCACCGGCATCCGCGCTTGCGCAGGTAATCGCGCTAGAACCGCACGTGAGCGTGATCGCTTCGATACTCTCTGAGTGGCAATCTCTGAGTGCCAATTTCAAGTGCAGATAGTCGACAGACACGCGTAAAGTTCCCGAATTGCGTGACAAGGCGTAGAGCGTCCGACACAATCGCTGTTCAAGCACACATCGATAACAGCCTCCGCTCGGACCGAGGTGCTGGCACACGGGGGAGGCTCGCGCAGGTGGCCGCGCGGCCCTGGCTAGCGCCGCTCGAGGCCACGACAGTGGGATGGTGACATGATCCAGACGATCTTGATTGTCCTCGTGGCCGTGGTCGTGCTGATCGTCATCATCGCTGTGCTCGCCCTGCGATACCTGCGCGCCGACGACTCGGGCACTTTCGACGACATCCCCGACGAGCCACGCCCGGCCCGGCGACCCGTCCCGCAAGACCGCGGACGCCCCGGACCGCCAGCGCGACGGCTCCGGCAGTCCGAGCAAGTCACCGAGGTCTGGGCAGCCGATCGTACGGCCCGCACGCCGGACACACGTGCGCCGTCTGGGACCCGTGACCGCGCTCCCGGACCGCGCCAGACCGGCCCGCAGCGGGCGGCCAGCCAGCCCCCCGCGCGCCGGGAGGTGGCAGGTTCCCGACCGGTCCGGGCCGCTGCGCGACCGGACGGCCCGGACGCCGCGACTGCCAGCTGGGACTCGCTCTCTGACGTGGATTACTGGGCAGAGCTCGCGGCAAACAGGCCCGACATCACACCCGCGGCCAGCGGTCCTCTCCCGGCTGTACGGCACGGAAGTGAGCCTGTTTCCGACATCCGGCCCGCGGCCGGACGGCAAGGTGGCCGCGGGGACTCCGGCCATCACCTTCCCATGCGCAAGCGTCACCAGCCCTCCCGCCCGTCCCAGCCGGCCGCGGCGTCAGCCCGTACCACCGATGCTGGCCAGACCGAGCAGTTCGACGCGCGCGCCGCGCAAGCGGCAGCCGCGCGCTACAACGGCGATGCACCTGCCTCAAGCCCCGATGTCCTTGGCCGCCACGGCCAGCCTCGTCCTGCAGCGCAGCAGCCACGGTCCTCGGAAGCTCAGCGGCCGACTGGCTCGCGGCACACCCAGCCCGCTCCGACGGCCCAGCCCGCTTACCAGTCGCGCCCCCCGGCACCGGCAACCCCGCCACCGCCGAACGGGCGCAGCCATAGCCGCGCCGACGATGACCCGCTCACCAGCCCGTCGTTCCCTGCCGTCAACACCTCCGATAGCCGTTCGTACCGGGCCCGGCGGTCCCGGGGAGCTAGCCAGGCCGACGCGAATGGCCAGCCCACTACGAATGGCCAGCACGGCCGCCCGGCAGCCGAGCCGGGTACCACCAGTCACCAGTACATCGAGTACTCCTCCGCACCGCGTCGCTCCGCGAGCCAGTCCAATGGCTATCCGGCCGGGACGCCGGCCCAGGCGGCGGCAGAGCGCCAGTCCCCTGCGGCGCCGGCCGCCAACCCGTACGGCAGCTACGTCAGCCAGCCGGGCCCGGCGTATTCCGAGACTGCACGTCCGCAGCCGGGCCGTGCGTCGGCTGGATATCCGGAACCGCCCGCGCCGAGCCTGGCCGCTGCCGCCTACGGCGGCCATTCCGCCGGGCAGCAGGCAGGCTCAGCAAGCTGGTACACAGCTCCGGCTATGGCGTCCGGAAGCCAGCAGGCTGCGGCACAACCGCTGGGGCCAGCGAACGGCTACCTTCCGGCCGCAGGCCTGGGCGGCAACGGCCGTGGCGGCGGAAGCCACGCTCTGAACGGATCGCAGAATGGCGGGCCCGCCGGAATCGACTACAGCAGCATCCGCTACGACGACCCGGCGTACCCCGATGCTGCCGGAGCACTTCCCGGCTACCGATCGGCCGGCCAGCACGCTGCGCCCTACGACCAGCAGGGCTACGGTAGCCAGGACCCCGCCGCTGGCCAGGACAGATACGGGGGCTATCCCGGTTACGGCACCGGCGGTCGCTGACCGCTGCACCGGCAACCAGCAAGGGGACGAAAGCCGCCGGACTTGACAACACCCTGCTGTCGGCGACCAGAATGTGCCGACCCCCAAAGCAGGTGCCATGCAGCAGATAGCCCGAGATCACGCGCGGAGCTATCACCTGCACCGGCTCGCGACTGCGCTCGATTCCGCAGGCTTCCCCGCGACGGTCAAGACTTCCTACCCCGCCGCGCTGCACGTGTTCATGCCGGGCGCGTCCATGCTGGCCGAGAGCATCGACTGCGTTCCCGGCACCGACAATGACGGTCGCCTGCACTGGTATTACCGCTGGTCGTGGGGCGAGCTGCTGCACGACACGAGCGAGCCCGATGCGGCCGCCGCGAAGATCGCCGGGGTGCTGTCCGCGCGCTGACAGCCACCGCGAACCCGGCCGACCGCGCCCGGGCGGAGCGCTACGGGCGCAGGTCACGGTAATGTTTTCCAGCGGAGCATGCGCCCCTGGCACCGGCCGCCACGGTCGGCTGCCAGGGACGCGCGTTTTTTAGGAACGGACTCGGGTCCGGCGGTCAGCAGAGCGGAGGGATCGTCACGTGCAGGTTGCTCAGGCAGGCAGGCTCAGCAACGTCAGGTACGACATACGCGGACCGGTCCTTCGCCGAGCTCGCCAGCTGGAGGCCGCAGGACACGAGATCATCAAGCTCAACCTGGGCAACCCCGCCCCGTTCGGCCTCGACGCGCCCGAGGACGTCCTCAGCGACGTGGTCAAGCACATCGGCGACTCCCAGGGTTACAGCGACGCTCGGGGCATCCTGCCCGCCAGGCAGGCCGTGGCTCAGTACCTCGACCGGCGCGGCGTCGCCGGTATCACCCCGGACGACGTTTTTCTTGGCAACGGCGTCTCCGAGCTCATTGTCATGTCGCTGCAAGCCCTCCTCGACCTCGGCGACGAGGTGCTCGTGCCGAGCCCGGACTACCCGCTATGGACGGGCGCGATCAACCTGTGCGGCGGGCGGGCCGTGCACTACCGGTGCGACGAGCACGCCGACTGGAACCCTGACCTCGAGCACCTGGCGAGCCGGATCACCGACCGCACCCGGGCGCTGGTGATCATCAACCCGAACAACCCGACCGGAGCCGTGTACTCCCGCGAGACCCTGCTCGGCATGCTCGAGCTGGCCCGGCGGCACCGGCTGCTCGTGCTCACCGACGAGATCTACGACCAGATTCTCTACGACGGCGCGGTGCACTGCCCGGCTGCCGCGCTCGCACCAGACCTGCTGGTGCTGACGCTCGGCGGGCTCTCTAAGACCTACCGGCTCGCAGGCTTCCGGTCCGGCTGGCTGGTCGTCTCCGGACCGCGTGACCATGCAGCCGACTACCTCGACGGGCTTGAGCTGCTGGCGAATATGCGGCTCTGCCCCAACGTGCCTGCCCAGCACGCGATCGAGCCCGCGCTCGGCGGCCGCGTCGACATTACCCACCTGCTCCAGCCCGGCGGCAGGCTGCGCGACCAGCGCGACTTCGCTTGGGATCGGATGACGGCCATCCCCGGCGTGACCTGTTACAAGCCGGCTGGAGCGCTGTACCTGTTCCCGCGGCTGGATCCCGAGGTCTACCCGATTGCCGACGACGAGCAGATGATGATGGACCTGCTCGACCAGCAGTACGTCCTGCTTTCCCACGGCACCGGGTTCAACCTGCCGACGGCCGACCATCTCCGGCTGGTATTCCTCGCGGGCACGCCGCTCCTCGGCGAGGCGATCGATCGGATTGCTGCGTTCCTCTCCGGTTATCACCAGTAGAACGGAACGGGGTCGGTACCGGCCTGTGCCGCCGGGAGAGGAACGGTCAGGAAGCCTAGACCTGGTTACGCGGCCGTCGCCTGGCTGCGGCGAGCGACATGGTAATGCCCGCAATGACGAGCAGCAGACCCGCCGCTGCCCACGGCCAGGGGCTGGTCTCCTGGGTACACTCGCCACCGCCCGGCAATGGGGTGCACACCGTGCCGGGGCCGCCGCGGTTGAGGTAGCCGACGTAGAGCAGCGGCAGCCCGAGCCCGGCGACGATGCCGGCGACGGCCTGCTCCCTTCGGCCACGCCAGGCCAGCACGGCACCAAGTATCAGCGCGGCGGGCAGCACGAACACGCCGATGGTCAGCACCGTCAGGACGCCGAGCGCTGCGGCAGCGCCCGCAACCGCCCAGAGCCCGAACCAGGTCGCGGTTCTCATCGGCGGAAGTGCAGGTCGAGTTCGCTGGCGTACCGTCGGCCTAGTTCGTCACTGTGCTCGCGGATCCAGTCGGTGACGGCGATCGTTCCGGCGGCCGGCCCGGCCGTGTCCGCCAGCCCGGCCGTCATCGAGCGGTACTCGTCGGCCGTCAGGAGCGTGTCGCGCAGTACGACGCCGAGCACGCGGGCGAGCGTGGGGATGGCCGCACCGGGCACCGGCACGATGGCCGAGTGGCTGCCGACGGCGGCGCGGATCTCCACGACGAGCTGCCGGAAGGTCACCGACTCGGGTCCGACTGCGTCCATGGTGACGGTGTCGGACTGCGCGCCGAGATCAGTGCATGCCGCCGCGAGGTCGTCGACATGGATGGGTCGCAGCCGGTAGTTACCACGGCCGCCGATGGCAAAGACCGGCAGGTGCCGGAGCAGCCACGCGATGTTGTTGAGCAGCACGCCGCCGCGGCCGAACAGGATCGCGGGCCGGGCGATCGCGTGCGACGGCACCCCGCACTCAGCGAGTGCCTCTTCCACCATGGCCTTGCCGCGGAAGTAGCTGTCCGCGGAGGTCCGGCTCGGGTTCGTGATGGACACGTGGACGATCCGCCGGATGCCTGCAGCTGCGGCTGCACCGAACAGAACACGTGAGTTGGCCACAGCCGCTTCGTGGCTCGCCTGGCCGTGCGCGAACCGCACCCAGTAGGTGTTGTACAACGTGTGCGCGCCGGCCAGCGACCGGCACAGCTCGTCCGGCGCGGCGAAGTCGAGCGGCCGGATCTCGACCTGCGTGCCGGCCGGAGCACGATCTGGGTGACCAGTCAACGTCCGCACCTGGTGCCCCCGGTCGAGCAGCTGACGGGCGATGGCCGCGCCGGAGTAACTGAACGCTCCGGTGACGACGTCGAGCTGTGTCATCGACCTTCCCTTCCTCCGCCCGGCAACCGCAACCCGCCGAGCAGATCAAGCAGTCTCGCCACCGAGCCCGCGCGCGCCAGGACGGCGAGCGCCGACGTACGGTCACCGTCCAGGCTGGCCAGCAGCTCCAGACCGAGGAAACCGGCGACGAGCGCCCTGGCTGCCTCGGCCGGAGGAATCAACCGGGCGGCCGCCGATTTCCCGAGCGCGCGTCGTATCGCTTGCTCGGTGAGCTCGCGCCATGGCTGAAGTCGCTCCGCAACCTGCTCGCCGAGGCCCGGTACCGAGTGGGCCGCCGTCATCATTTCGATGAGCACCCGCACGTAGCCCGCGTCAAGGTCGGCGGTGAGAATGTCGCGCGCCGCCGCGGCAAGCGCCGTGGCTGACGTGGCACCGGCGAGCAGGTCGCGGTAAGCGGCCATCCGGCGCGAGCTGACCTCATCCAGCGCGGCCAGCAGCAGGTCGGTGACGGAACCGAAGTGGTAGAAGACCAACGCCTGGCTGTAGCCTGCCCGGCCGGCGATCTCGCGCGCACTTGCCCCGGCGTAGCCGACCTCCGCCAGCGCGTCGATCGCAGCGCTCACCAGCGCCGCTCGCACATCCGCCGACTGCGCGCCACGCGGCTTTCCCGCGCGCGGTCCCGCCTTCGCCATGGCCGTACCCTTTTGCCCACTCGCTCTGCACTGACCGATCAGTTTGAGCAACTGCTCAGATAGTAGCACCATCGAGGCCGCGTTAGCACTTTTTCCTCTGGCTTTAGGTGGTGACCTGCAAGCCGGTCAGCCATCGACGGGTCGCGGCAGGAGACGTCAGCCTGATCACCGGCGGGCCGTCCGGGTCGGCGGCCCACGCGCGCATCCGCGCCCGTTTGCGAGCGAACGACCGGAAGTGCCAGAGGAGGATCGACTGGCGGGACAGCATCTGGCGGAAGCTCTCGGTGTTGCCATTGCAGATCGGGCGCCGGTCGAGGGAACGTGCAAGCGTGCGCCGGCCGAGCCGTGCGAGCGAGAGCCAGCGCGGATAGTCCAGAGCCACGATCAGGTCGGTCCGGGCAAGCACGAGGTCGACCCATTTGCTGTAGCCCGAATCGATGATCCACCGCTCGTCCGCGCAGATTGCCGCGATCCGGCGCCGCTGCTCCTCCGCGGGCACTTCTCTCCAGCCTGGTTCCCAGGTCAGGTCGTCCACGCTGTGAAACGGCAGACCGGTGCGCTCGGCAACCTTCCGCGCCAAGGTGGTCTTGCCGGAGCCGGTGACGCCGTCGATCAGCACCCTGTCGGCCACGCGGAGATGGTACCGACACGCAGCCGCAGACATCTAGCGTGTTGCGCGCCCGCCGGGCACCATAAACATCAGGCCGGCCAGCGCGGGCCGGCCTGACGAACGGAGGGGTTCGGTATGCCGGTCGTGCAGGCGAATGGGATCGATGTCTACTACGAGGTGCAGGGCGAGGGTGAGCCCCTCGTGCTCATCCCGTACCTGGCGGCCGACCAGGCGTGCTACGCCTTCCAGGTCGCCGATTACGCCAAGGAATTCACCTGCTTCACTGTGGACCTGCGCGGCGCGGGGCTGTCCGGCAAGCCGGAGGGCAGCTACTCGACCGAGCTGTTAGCCGATGATGTTGCCGCGTTCATGGAGGCGGCCGGGCTGGACAGCGCCCACGTTTCTGGGCTCTCACTCGGCGCGGCGACGGGCATGTTCCTCGCCGCCAAGCACCCGGCGATGGTCAGGTCGCTGTCGTTGCACAGCGCGTGGGACGCCACCGATCCGTTCCTGCGCACAGTGGTCGAGAGCTGGCGAGTCATGGCGCGCGGCCTGGACAGCGTCACCGACATGGTGATCGCCGGGATCTTCCCCTGGTGCTTCACGCCGGAGCTTTACGCGGCGCGACCGGAGTACATCGACTCGCTCGCGGATTTCGTTCGCAGCCGGCCCATGCCGTCCGTCGACGCTTTCCTGCGCCAGTCCGACGCCGTGCTCGGTCACGACGCCCAGGCGGTGCTGGGGTCGATCCAGGCACCAACCCTGGTCACGTTCGGCGAGCACGACGCGTGCACGTCGACGCGGTTCGCCGGCCCGCTCACCGAGGGCATAGACGGCGCCGAGCTGATCGTGTTCGCCGGCGCCTCGCACGCGCCGATCTATGAGGTCACCGAGGAATTCAACCAGCGGACGCTGGACTTCCTGCGCCGCCACTCGGGCTAGCAGGCCCGCTGCGTCCGCTGGCGGCCAGTCTGCACCGCCAGCGGACGCAGACCGTTAGCTCTGCAGGTTCTGGCCGAGCAGCATTCTCAGCGGGATGGCATCGCCCATGACGTTGTAACCGACGTCGTTGGGATGCAAGTGATCTCCGCTGTCGTACACGGGGTTGAAGGCTTGCGGGTCACTCGGGTCCGCGAGATCGGCAGCGAAGTTGATGACCCCGTCGAATTCGTGCTGGGTCAGGATCCACTCGTTGACCTGCTCCCTGATCACCTCGCCCGCCGCATCCTGATACCCCGAAGTGGCCACAGGCAGCGTCAGGAACGGCGTCAGCGTCCCCACGTAGATCCGCATGCCGTGTGCGTGCGCGGCGGCGATGATCTGCTCGTACCCGGCCTCGATCGTCGCGGCGGTGGCCGGCGGATTGTCCAGGCCGAGGTCGGTGAAGCCGATGTCGTTGATTCCTTCCAGCAGGATCACCACCTTGGCGCCCGGCTGGTCGATCACGTCTCTGGTCAGCCGGTGCAGCGCGCTGACGCCGGCGAACGGCGAGTCACTCAGCACCTGGTTGCCGCTGATGCCTTCGTCCACGACCGAGAGCGTCGGCCCGCCGATCGCGTCTAGCCGCCGGGCCAGCACGTTGGGCCAGCGATCATTGGCGTTCGTGTCCGACTGGAAGCCGTCGGTGATGGAGTCGCCGAAGGCAACCACTGACCCCGTCACGCGGGCAGATCCCGGCACATCGACGCCGTCCGCGAACATCCAGCAGGTGACCGTGGTCGGGAAGTCGGCCGCGGTGTCTGTCGTCGCGAAATCACCGGTCGTGGAGATAAAGCTGTCCTGAATCGCGGTGGCGTGGAAGGTCGAGGGCCCGGACATCGACGGGACAAACACGCTGACCGCCAGGTCCTCGAGCGGCCGGACCTTCAACTGCACCGGGTCGCTGACGACCTCGGCGCCGACCGGGATCGTGACGCCCGTCTGGCCGTTGAACTGCAGTTGCCGCATGGTGCCCGGCACTGTCTGGGCGCCGGTTTCAGCCACCGCGACCGACGCGTCGCCGATCGTCAGCGGCGCGGTACCGAATGCATTGCTCAGCCTGATCCTGACCCGGTCGCCGCCGACGCTGGTGTAGACGATATTGCGAACCGTCTGGTTGGTGAACTGGCCTGACCCGGCCGGGCAGGTCGGGCTGAACACATTCCCTGATCCCGACATCGGGCTCGAGGCCCACGTGCCGACCCAGGCGGGGTAGCCCTGCTGACCCTGCTGCGCGCTCTGCCCCGACGCCGAGAACGCGACCAGGGGAGCGACTAAGGCGGCTACCGCGCCGGCTGCAACCGTGGCACGCAGCCATGGCCGTCGCAGTACTCCCGTTGTGACGAGACCGGGCATTCGACTGTGCTGCATGAGGACTCCTTTCGAGCGGGGATGGGTCCTCTGCTGTGTGGTGGCGCGGGTGCAGTGGCAGTCCGATAACACCCAGTTACCACCGTTCGACAGGCTATGCCCGGCCGAATGACCGGCGCTAGCGCGCGAGCGCGGGGCCCTGGGTCGACCGCGGCTGGTCCGGCCACGGCAGCCGGCGGGCGGACTGATCGCGCCGCACTCTCCCGAGCCGCAGGAGCCAGCCGGCGATGCCCGCCGCACCCTGCATCCAGCCGACCTCAGGCGGCAGGTCCGGCGGGCTGACCCGGTGCTCGGTATGAGACCACCGGACGCCGTCGTCGTCAGCGATGCTTCGGCTTAGTACGTCATCGGCGAGCGCGCCGGACCACTCCAGCCAGCCAGCGTCACCGGACTCCTGATAGCGGTCCAGGGCCATCTCTCCGACCCCGGCGGTGCCGCAGCACTGGCCGAGGTTGTCCCAGAACCCCGGATACAGCCGGGCCGGGAGTCCGCTCTCCCGCACCGCCCGGCGGCAGGAGTCGGCATGCTGCCGCCAGCCGTTTCCGGGGTGAACGTGGTCAAGCACCTCGAACAATCGCAGTGTCCCGGTCGGGCCGTGACACCAGCCATAGCCGATGGAAGCCTGACCCTCCTTCGGCGGGATGCGGGTCGGCACCGCGATCGTGCCGTCCGGTCTGCTGCCGAGACGCACCAGCCGATGGGCCGCGGCCTGCGCGACTTCGATCAGGTCGGGCCGGTCGAGTGCCGCGCCGGCGGCGGCCAGCGCACAGCCAATGCCGGCGGCTCCGTGGGAGAAATTGGGCATCAGGTAGCTGATGTCAGGGTGGGCGTACCAGTCCGGCTCGCCGTCGGTCCACACGGCTCCAGCAACCAGTCGCTCGGCGAGGACACTCGCTGACTCAGGCTCGCAGTCGAGATCGAGCAGTGTCAGCAGTATGCCTGCCTCGCCGGCAATGACATCGCGCCACGAGCTCAGCGTCCGTCCCGACGTAGCTGCCGCGGCGAGGTCAGCAATCGCCCCGCGCGCGGCAGTTGCTGCTCGCTCGTCCCGCGCCGCCTCCGCCCACATGCGGAGCGCGGTCGCGTGGCCGGCCAGACCGGTGTACAAGCCGAGCTCCTCAACAGACAGCTCGTCGGCCGTCCGCACTCTGCGCAGCAGGTCCGCCCCGCTCGCTGCCGCCACGGATTCGAGCCGACCGACGGCTGCGAGGGCGGCATCGTCGAATTCGTCGATGCCGCTCAGCCGAGCTTCGGCGAACGCGATCAGAACACCGGCCGTGCCGCTGTAGAGGTCGTCGACATCCGGTACGGCTGGCTCGCGAGTCTCCCGCCAGCTGAGACCTCCGTCCGCTGGCTGCGCGGCGCGCACAACCCAGCGCAGCGCCCCGCATGCCGCTTCGACCGCGTCCACCGACCTCCCCCCCGCTCTGTCAGCTGCGCGGTGAGGCGGCGCGCAGCAGTCGCTACGTGTTGCGCACGGCCCGGATCGACTCGCGCAGCGACGCCGTCGTTGCCAGCACCGCTGTCGGCTCGTATCCGCAGTGTGCCATGCAGTTCGCGCACCGCGGGTCCTTGCCACGGCCGTAGGCGTCCCAGTCGGTGGTCTCGATCAGCTCCTTGTACGTCTGCACGTAGCCGTCGGCCATCAGATAGCAGGGCTTCTGCCAGCCGAGCAGCGAGTACGACGGGATTCCCCACGCGGTGCAGGCGAAGTCAGCCTTGCCCTCGAGGAAGTCCAGGAACAACGGCGTGTGGTTCAGTCGCCAGCGCCGCCTGTTTCCGCCGTCGAAGGCCTTGCGGAAAAGTTCCCTGGTCTCGGTGACACCGAGGAAGTGCTCCTGGTCGGGCGCCTTCTCGTAGGCGTAGGCAGGCGAGATCTGCATGCTGTCGATCTGCAGGTCATCGTTGAGGTAGTTGAGCACGTCGATGACGGTCTGCGGGGTGTCGGTGTTGAAGAACGTGGTGTTGGTGTTCACCGTGAAGCCGCGCTGCTTGGCCTCCTTGATGGCCGCGACGGCCTCGTCGAAGACGCCTTCCTTGCACACCGACTCGTCGTGCCGGTCGCGCAGGCCGTCGATGTGGACCACGAATGCGAAGTAAGGCGATGGCGTGAACTTGTCCAGCTTCTTCGGCAGCAGCAGCGCGTTCGTGCACAGGAACACGAACTTCTTCCGCTTGACCAGCTCGCGGACGAGCACGTCGATCTGCGGGTGCATGAGCGGCTCGCCCCCCGCAATCGACACCATGGGCGCCCCGCACTCCTCCATGGCTCCGAGCGCCTGCTCCACCGGCATCCGCTGCTTCAGCATGCTGGCCGGCTGCTGGATCTTGCCGCAGCCCGCGCACTTGAGGTTGCAGGCGAACAGGGGCTCCAGCTCGACGATCAGCGGGAACTTCTTGTTGCGGCGCAGTTTCTGGCCCATCAGGTAGGTCCCCACCCGAAGGCTCTGGCGCAGCGGCATGCTCACGGTGACACCGTCTTTCTGGTTAGTACTGCCCTGTCATCTGCCCGTCGTAGCTCCTTGGGGAGCCCAAACTGGACTGACTCGGTCGCCACGACCACCTCCTGCGTGGTCACCTCGCCGAGCCCGCCAAGAGCGGCCACGATCTGCCCGACGATGGCCGGCGGAGCCGACGCGCCGGCGGCGATCCCGATGGTCGATGCGCCAGCCAGCCAGCCGAGCTGGATGTCCTCGGCGCTGTCGACCAGGTACGCCGCGGTCCCGGCACGCTCTGCGGTCTCGACCAGCCGTACCGAGTTGGAGGAATTCGCCGAGCCCGCCACCAGCACCACGTCAGAGCTGGCAGCGATGGCGCGGACCGCCTGTTGTCGGTTGGTGGTCGCATAGCAGATGTCGGCCGTCCCCGGCCCCGTCGCTGTCGGGAACCGCTCGGTGATCGCGTCCACGACGGCCCCAGCCTCGTCCGCCGCCAGCGTGGTCTGCATGAGGTAGGCGACCTTTGCCGGGTCGGCGGGCTGCAGGCTAGCCACGTCCGCTGGCGTTTCCACCAGGGCCATGGAGGCCGGCGCCTCGCCCATCGTGCCCTCGGTTTCCTCGTGCCCGGCGTGCCCGATCAGCGCGACGAGGTAACCGTCGGCGGCGTACCGGCGCGCCTCGGCGTGCACCTTGGCCACGAGTGGGCAGGTCGCGTCGATCGGGTCCAGGCCACGGCGCTCGGCCTCCTGGCGAACCTCAGGGGAGACCCCGTGCGCCGAGAAGACCACCGTCGCGCCGTCGGGCACCTCGCTCAGCTCATCCACGAAGATCGCGCCCGCCTGCTCTAGCTCGGCGACGACCGTGGCGTTGTGCACGATCTGCTTGCGCACGTATACCGGCGCACCGTGCTGCTCCAGCGCCAGCTCGACGATCTCGATGGCTCGTTCCACGCCCGCGCAGAATGACCGCGGGCTGGCCAGCAGGACCCGGCGCGGACCCGCCGCTGCGGCCCACCGGGCCAGCACGGGAGCGGCCTCGCGCAGCGACCGCAGCGCAGCGAGGCCGCCGGTGACGGTGCGGGGACTCGCCAGCGGATGGGCCGGGGTGTCCGAGATCGCCCGGAGCACGACAGAGGGACCGCCTGCGGCGCCAGCGAGCAGCGGCGCGGATTCCATGTCCACGGCGATGGCGCCCGCGGCCGCGAGTGTGGCGTGCTGACCGTGGCGGACCAGGTGCGCGACCGTGGCGACGCGGCCCGTCTGCACGGCCAGCCCGGCCCGGCGCAGCTCGCCAGCCAGCAGCGGCGCAGACGGGCAGCTGACCGTGGTTGCGCCGCCGGTGCCGTCGGCAGCCACCACCTCGGTCGCGACCACCAGATCACCGACCCGCAGATCGTCGGTGAGCGCCCCCGCTACTCCCCCGACGGCCAGCGGTTGCGGGCCTGCGGCGGCGATCCTCGCCGCGGCTGCGGCTGCCCTGGCCGGACCGTAGCCGGTCCTGACCACGTGCACCTCGGCAGGACTCGCCGTCGCGGCGAGGCCGCGGCGCAGCGCCCTGGCCTCGACGCGCAGCGGTGCGCATACCGTCAGCGTGCTCACTGGCTACCGCCCAGGTACCGGCCGAGCGCGCTCACCGGAAACACGAGCCGGTACAAGTGGTAATTGATGTAGAAGTCGCCTGGAAAGCCGGTACCGGTGAACTGCGGCTCGTCCCAGGTACCGTCGGGCCGCTGCGTCTCGACAAGCCAGGCGACGCCTCGCTCCGCGCTGGCCATGGCGTCGTCGCCGCCCGCCGCGAGCAGCGCCAGCAGGGCCCACGCGGTCTGTGAAGCGGTCGATGTACCCCGGCCTGCCCAGCTCGCGTCGTCGTAAGAGCGCAGGTCCTCCCCCCAGCCGCCGTCCGGGTTCTGGTGCGCGATCAGCCAGCTCACCGCGCGCCTGATGCACGGCTTGCCGGGCAGCACGCCCGCCGCGATGAGCGCGGGCACGACCGCGCCCGTGCCGTAGATGTAGTTCGCGCCCCACCGGCCGAACCAGGAGCCATCCGGTTCCTGGTTTCGCAGCAGCCAGGCCACGCCCCGGCGCGCAGGCCGACTCGCGCCGAGACCGGCGGCCGCGAGCGCCTCCAGGGTATGGGCGGTCACATCGGCGGATGGCGGATCGATGACCTCGCCAAAGTCGCAGAAGGGGAGCTTGGTCACCAGCCGCGAGGTGTTGTCAGCGTCGAAGGCGCCCCAGCCGCCGTCCCGCGACTGCATGCCGGTCATCCAGGTCAGTGCCCTGGCGGCAGCCGCGCCGGCCGCCGCAGCCATCGCGTCATCCGGCTGCTCGACCCGGCCGAGCGCGAGCACGACCTCGGCGGTGTCGTCCACGTCCGGGTAGCCGTCGTTGTCGAACTCGAACGCCCAGCCTGAGGGCGCGAGTCCGGGCCGCTGCACCTGCCAGTCGCCAGGCCCGCGGATCTCCTCAGCCAGCACCCAGCGGGCCGCGGCCTGCAGCGCCGGATGGTCGGCGGGTACCCCGGCATCGGCCAGGGCCACCATCGCCAGCACCGTGTCCCAGACCGGCGACTGACAGGCCTCGAGCCGGCGCACCTTGCCGTCAGCGCCGTCCTCGATGATGGTGAATCGGTCCAATCCGTCCAGGCCGCGCTTGATCACCGGATGGTCGAGTTCGTAGCCGAGCAGATGCAGCGCCAGCAGGGAGTACACCCAGGGCGGCTGGATGCCGCCCCAGCAGCCGTCAGCCTCCTGCCTGGCGATGATCCACTCCGCGCACCGGCGGTAGGCGGCGGTGCGCAGCGCGGCCTTCGCCCGCACCCCGGCGAGCCTGCGCTCCAGGGTGTGCAGGACCCGGTCCAGGCCGCTGAATAGGCCCGCCCACGGGTCGTCCCGCCAGGAAACCGGAGTCTGAGCCTGCTCGGAGCTGCCCGCCAGCGGAGAGAGCTCCGCGAGGCTGAACGGCAGCGGCCGGACGGGCCGCAGCGAGCAGACAACGGTCAGCGGCACAATCGTCTGGCGTGCCCAGCAGGCCCAGTCGTACACATTCAGCGGAATCCAGCGCGGCAGGTAGATCAGCTCCGGCGGAATCACCGGCAGCTGCTCCCACGGCCACTCCCCGAATAGCGCGAGCCAAATCCTGGTGAACACCCGGGTGGCCGGGATACCACCCCGGCTAGTGATGAAGCTGGCCGCGCGCGCCATGTGATCAGCCTCGGCCGCGTCACCTGCCAGCCGCAGCACTGCATAGGCCTCGACCGTGGTCGATAGGTCTGCCTCACCGCCGTGGTAGTTCGACCACGTCCCGTCTGGGCGCTGCTGTGACCTGATCCACCGAGCTGCCGCCTCGGTCTCCTCCTCGGTCCGGATCCCCAGGAACTCGCGCAGCAGCAGGTCCTCGGCGTCCATGGTGACGTTGGTTTCCAGCTCGCCCTGCCACCAGCCCGCCGAGTCCTGCAGCCCGGTCAGATGGCGGACTGCGCGGTCTCGCGCTGCTGAGGCCGCCAGTCTGGTCGTCCCGCCACTCACCATTGGCGCGCCGTGATGAACTCGGCGATCGCGGCAAACTCGGCTCGCACGTCCTCGGGCATCTCGGCGCTGGACAGGCAGCTGAGGGCTGAGGCCAGCTCCTTGTCCGCCATCGCCTCGATCTGCTCCTTGCCGCCCGCCTCCTCCACCAGCCCGGTCGCGCGGCTGACCTCGTCATCGCCGAACGGCTCTGGGCTGGCGAGCAGCACCCCCAGCTCGCGAGCCGCAGCCGTGTCACTGGCCAGCGCCGCCACGACCGGCAAGGACTTCTTCCTGGTCCGCAGGTCCGAGCCGACCGGCTTGCCCGTGACCTCTGGTGCGCCCCAGATGCCGAGCATGTCGTCCACGAGCTGGAACGACAGGCCCGCGTGGGCACCAAACCCGCTGAGGCTCATCGCCAGGCTGGCAGGTCCGCCGACGTAGATGACCCCGATGCTGCACGCGCACGCCATCAGTGCTGCGGTCTTGTCCCCGGCCATGGCCAGGCACTCCTCCACGGCGACGTCATCGCGGCTCTCGAAGGCCAGATCAGCGCCCTGGCCGGCGATCAGGCGCTGCACCGCCGCTGACAGGCAGCGCGCGGCCCAGACTCCGTACGGCTGGGTCTCGAGCAGAATGTCCTGGGCGAGCGCCAGGAGTGCGTCGCCAGCGAGGATCGCGGCGCCAACCCCATACACCGTCCACGCGGTTGGCTGATGGCGGCGCTCGGTATCGCCGTCCATGATGTCGTCGTGCAGCAGCGAGAAGTTGTGCACAAGCTCGACGGCAGCGGCCGGGACGACGCCGCGCTCAGGGGCGGCCCCGGCCGCCCTGGCCGAGAGCAGCGCCAGCGCTGGCCGGAGGGCCTTGCCGCCCGCCCCGCCTGGCAGCGGATTCCCGGCAGCGTCTGCCAGGCCAAGGTGGTAGGCGGCAACCGTGCGGACCGCGGGGCTCAGCCTGGCCACCGCGTCAAAGATCGCAGGTCCGGTCAGGTCGCGCGCCGACTGGACACCGGCTGGCATGGTCACCGTCATGGCGTCCCCGCAGCCGCCAGGTCCGACGCCGGCAGCGAGGCCAGCACTCTGGTCAGCTCCCGCGCGGCATTATGTCCGCTTCGCACCGCACCCTCCATGGTGTCCGGCCAGCCGGTGGCGGTCCACGCACCGGCCAGCACCAGTCCCGGTACCGGGGTGCCGGCACCGGGTCGCAGAGCGCCACAGCCTGGCGCCTGCCGGAACGTCGCCCGACGCTCCCGGGTAACGAAAAAATCTGTGATCGAGGCGTTCGCTGCGGCCGGGAACAGATTCTCCAGAGCCGGCACGAACGTCTCGCGGATCGAGGCCGTCGGCACGTTGACAAGATCATCAGCAGCCGATACGGAAACCGCCAGATATTGGCCGGCTTCCAAGCCCGCTTGCCTGGTCTTGTCGAATACCCACTGGACCGGTGAGTCCACCGCCGCCGCGAATGGCAGGTGGGTGACCTGCCGGTCGTAGATGACGTGAACATTGACAATGGGCGAATAGCCCAGCCTCGTCCAGTCAGCGGCCTGGCCGACGCCTGCGGTCCCAGCCAGCCGGGCCGCCTGCTCAGGCGGCACAGCCAGCACAACCCCGTCGGCCAGCACTGTCTCGTTGTCTGCCGCTTCCGGCAGGTCCTCGGTGTCCGCGCCCATCGGCTCGCCGCGACCGATCCGCACACCGAAGCCGCCGCCGGCGAGCCGCTCGACAGCGGTGGCACGGGCGCCCAGCCGGATCTGCGCTCCCAGCTGACCGAGAAGGGCGGCGGTCGCGTCCGCGTGCAGCCGCCCGAGAGGGACGGCCGCCATCCCGATGTCGGCCGCGTCGTTGCGGCCCAGCAGGGCAGTCTTGATGACCTTCGCAGCAAGCGCCGTGCTGGCCTCATCGCCGCCGATGTTCAGCGCCGAAATGATGAACAGGTCCCACATCCGGCGCCTGGCCCGCTCTCCCTGGCCGCGAGCGGCCAGCCACTCGCCGAGCGGCTGATTGTCGAGCGCCTTGCTGGCCGGGTCCGCAAACCGGAACGCCAGTGCTGCACGGCCGACCCTGGCCCGCTCGGCCACCGACAGTAGCCGGTAGCCGGCCAGCGCCCGCGCCAGGTGCAGTGGACTGGGCAGCGCGCTCCGCCGCAGCCGGGCCGGGCCGTCCGGTGCCAGTACCGTGACGTCGAACCTGTCCTGGATGACCACCGAGTCGGTAGCGCCCAGCCTCGCGAGCAATCCGGCGTAACTGGTGCAGCAGCGCAGGAACACGTGCTGACCGTTGTCGACCATCATCCCGGCTCTGGCGTAAGACGTCGCCGCGCCGCCAAGCCGGGGGCGGGACTCCAGCAAGGTGACCTTGACGCCGGCGTCGCGGAGAGCTGTAGCGGCCGTGATGCCGGCTAGACCGCCGCCGATCACGACCACGTGCCGCCCGGTCACGCCCGGGCCTCCGGCATCCGCCGGCCAAACCGCCGGGTGCTGAGGCCGCTGAGCGCCGCGACCGCGATCAGCGCCTTCTCCCGGCCTGGCAGCGACATCCGTGCAGCCAGCGCCTCATCCGGGCGGGCCGCGATGTGCTCGAGCAGCTTCCGGTAGATGCCCGCCATGGCCCCGGTGCACGCAGCGCTCCGCCAGTCCAGCATCGGCAGCAGTCTCATGCCTACGGCATACCAGTCCCTGGCGCGCTCGGCCTCGAACCGAACAAGGTCGGCCATCGGCCCGTCCATCTTGCCCTCACCCGTCCCATCCGGCGCTGGCGGGAGCAACGCGCAGCCGAACCGGGTGAGGTCCTCGGCTGGCAGGTAGACACGGCCGTTGCCGAGGTCCTCCCGGACGTCGCGGAGAATGTTGGTGAGCTGCAGCGCGATCCCCAGCGCGTCCGCGAGCTGCTCGGCGGCCTGCTGGTCCCGGCTGCCGAAGACACCTAGGGACAACCGCCCGATCGAGCCGGCCACACACCGGCAGTAGTGCTCAAGTTGACTGAAAGTGTCATAGCGGTCGCCGCGCACGTCAGCCTCGCAGCCGTCGATCAGCTCCCCGAAGGCTGCCAGCGGAATGCGGAACCGGCTAGCAGCGTCATGCAGCGCGATCAGCACCGGATCGGCTGTCGCCGCCGCGTCGGCGGCTGTAGCCGCGGCCAGCGCCGTCACCGCTGCCCTCGCCTCGCCGAGGGCCGCTAGCTTTTCCGGGGCCGGAAGCGTGCCGTCGCCGATGTCATCGATCCGCCGCGCAAGGGCGTAGACGGCGGACAGGGCGCGCCGCTTGTCGCCAGGGAGTAGCGCGATGCCGTAGGCGAAGTTCTTCGCCTGCTGCCGGGTGATCGTCTCGCACTGCCGGTAGGCAGCGCTGATGTCCGCTGCGTGCGATGCGCTGAGCGTCACGGGCTCACCGGCCCTCACCGGCCCCGCACCAGGGCGCTGACCAAGCCGGCGGCCGTGCGGCCCTTCGACGGCTTAGCGGTCACCGCTAGCACGTCGTAGCGAGCCCTGGCGACAGCAGCCAGCGCCGCCCGGCCTCCGGCTACGTAGCCAGCGACCGCGGCCCGCGCTGCACCGCGAAGCTGGCCGACGAGGGGCGAACCAGCGCTGATCAGCGCTGCCGCCTTCGCCGCCTCGGCCGCGATCAGCTCCCTGAGCTGCGGCGAGGCGGTGGACGCGGCCAGGTCCGCCTCCGTGCAGCCATAGCCATGCAGGTCGTCGAGCGGGATATAGATGCGGCCGGCCTGGAAGTCCTCGGCGACGTCCTGCAGATGCTCGACGATCTGCAGACCGCTGCACACGCAATCCGACAGCTCGGCGCGTTCGGGTGTACTCGCGCCGAACACGTGCAGCACGATCCGCCCGACCGGGTTCGCGGACAGCTCGCAGTAGCCGAGCAGGTCGGCGAACGTCTGGTAGCGGAAGACGACCTGGTCCTGCTGGTTGGCGGCAATGAGATCGCGGAACGGCTGCGCCGGGATCGCACAGTCGCTCACCGTGCTCGCGAGACCGGCCACGGCCGGGTCACGGGGCTGGCTGTCTGAGCCAGGCTGCGCCCTATACAGCCGCTCCAGGTCCTCGGCGAGATAGGCCAGCAGTTGCTGCCGCTGATCCGGCGGCGCCTCGTCCCCGACGTCGTCGACCGTCCTGGCGAAGCGGTACACGGCCATCAGGTGCTGCCGGTACCGGCGCGGCAGCATACGCAGCGCGACCGGAAAGTTCTCGGCTGCCGCCTGGCCGTCCACCTCGCCCAGGGCAGGCGGAAGCCGGGCAGACTTCTGCCCAGCCACGATTCCAGGCCCGGCCCCGTCGCGAGTCATGGTGTCTATTTCCGCACGACGCGCTAATTTCATGCAAACAATGACGTGGGCGTCACCTGATGCTTGCGTCAGCTTGACGGAACGCTGCGAGGTCCCTGAACCCCGCCCTACCTGGCCGGAGGTGCCGATCCGTGAGTTTTGTCATAATCTTCAGCGAGCGAGAAGTTACGTCTGGTTAACTATGCCGTGGCAGCATGGGAGAGCCGCGCGGGGAGTCGTGGCGGCACGATCGACCCGACTTTGGCCGCCGGGCCGCTCGCGGATTACGCTCCCAACATGTTTCTGGACCCCAGGTCGGCCGACAGATTGCTGCGCGACGACCGGTCGCGTGGCGCAGTACGTTAGGGACCTCACGCGTGCGGGCAGCTGAGCCGATGCCAACGGCGAATCAGCCCGGCCCGCAAGGCAAGGCTCACGGGGGCGGCGCCGGGTCGAAGAGGGGCGGGCAGCTGAGCGATCGCGCCGGCAACGGACCGCAGGCGTTGCGCCCCTCGGTCGACGGTGGCGTACCTGCCCTCCAGCGTGAGCTCGGCGCCCACGGCCGGGAAACCGTCCGGCGGCTGCTCGATGCAGGACTGGCCGAGTTCGAGGAAGCAGGCTTCCAGGCGGCCCGCGTCGAGGACATCGTCCGCCGGGCCAAGACCTCGCACGGGACCTTCTATCTGTATTTCGCCAATAAGGACGACCTGTTCCGTACCCTGCTCAGGGACGCTCTAGTCGATATGGCGGACATCACCGACGACTTCCCGGTCGTCACGAGCAACGATGCCGGCCAGACCGCGCTGCGGCAGTGGGTCGAGCGTTTCTGCGATGTCTACGCGGCCCACGCGACAGTGATCCGGATCCTCAGCCAGGCCGAGATCGTCGGGGAGAGTGTCTTCAGCGACGGCTTGCAGGTGCTGTTCCGTCTGTCGGAGGTCATGACCCAGGGCATGACCGCCGCCGATGGCAGCCCGGCCGGGGACGGGCTCCGCACCGAGCACGCAGAGCTCACGGCGGTGGCCTGCCTCATGATGCTCGAGCGGATCAACTACCTGATGAGCGCCGTCGAGGTCCACCTGCCCAAGGACGAAATGATCGACCGGCTGGCCGCGATCATCTACGCCGCGTTCCGGTCCTGATGATCAGCTGGGTGGGGTAGTGCTGGTCGTGTAGGACGACCCGCCCGCTGAGAGGATCACGTAGACCGACCCGACCAGCTTCTGTGCACCGGTGCCGGCGGTTCCGCTGTGACACGCCACCGTCCACTTCAGCGCCCCCGGGTTCGAGGCGCTGACCCCGCCGAAATTGAGCAGGGCGCCGACGCTGCCCAGCAACTGCCCGCTGAACGGAGCGGTGACGGTACCGACCACGTTCGAGATGCTGCTGAGAAAGACGCCGGAGACCGTATATTCGTCGAGCTCGGCCGATCCTTGAAAACCGCTCGGGCATGCGCTGGCTGACCACGTAGGCGTCGAAGTAACCGCGCCGCTTGCCGGATTCACCCTCAGGTACGGCGGCGGGCTTGACGTCGCTGGGGAGGGCGATGACCCCACAGACGGCCCGGACCGCTGCGAGGACGGCCGGGGCAGCGGCACGGGCGGTCGGCTGCTGATTTGGCCCGCCTCAACCGGGCTCGGCGACACGCCTGCTCCCGGCGAGGTAGTCGCCGCGGCTACGCCAGGCACAGCGCGTTTCTGGCCGGCAGCCGCCGGACCGCCGGCTGCACCTGCATGCGGCCGGCCGAGAAGGCCAAGCCCAACGACCAAGAGGCCGACGGCGCAGACGACAGCCAGCGCCAGCCACCAGCCTCCTGCCCGGCCGATTCGGCTGAGCATGCCCTGCTTCCCTGGATCGCTGAGTGCCCGCCGGGCACGATCCGACATTGCCACCGCCCAGGCTCGGTACCTGTGCGGTCACGCTGAGATCTAGCCATTGTCCGGGACCGGACCAGCGCATTGCCTGAACGCGGGGTGAACTTAGGAAGGCGCAGGAACGCCGACCGGGGCGGGCCTTAGAGCTCCTTCAGCACCTCGATCATGAGCGCCACCGAGTCGCGGGGCGACAGCGCAATCGCCTGCAAATGGTGGAAGAACGCGTTGTAGCTGTGGACCTCAGCTGGGTCCTCGAGCCACAGGACGCCGGTGGCGTACCCGACGGCCACGACGTCCGAGTCGGCCGGGTCAGCGAAGCCCAGGACTGAGAACGGCAGGTCCAGGGCGACGTGCGCGCCGCTGGTGAACGGGATGAACTGCAGGACCATGGTCTGCAGCGAGCTCAGTTCGATGAGGTGCTCGATCTGCCCGCGCATGACCTCCCGGCCGCCTACCTGACGCCGCAGCACAGCCTCGTCCAGGACGGCCTGCGCATGAGGCGGGCTGGCCCTGGCGAGCCGCTGGCGCTCCAGCAACATCTCGACGATCCGGTCCGCAGGACCGGGGTACTTGCCCGTCCCGATGCGGCCCCCTGTGACGACCGCGCGCGCGTAGTCCTCTGTTTGCAGCAGGGGCGGAACCCGGACCACGGTGTACTGGCGAATCTCGCTGGCCTCGCTCTCCATTCCGAGATAGGTCGCGAAGTGCGGCTGGACGTCCCCCCAGGTGTGCCACCAGCCCTTCTGCCGGGTTTCGCGAGCGAGCTGGATGAGGCTGTCCCGCTGGACTTCCGGCACGCCGTAGATGCTGAGCAGGTCGCGGACATCGCGGGGTGAGACAAGGACACGGCCCGTCTCAATCCTGCTGATTTTGGACGCGGAGCAGTCGAGCCGGGCGGCGACCTCGTCGCACGTCAGCTGCGCGGCCTCGCGCAGGCGCCGCAGCTCAGCAGCGAGGCGGCGGCGGCGGACCAGGCTCACAGTGGGTGTCTGAACTGCTCATGTTGCCGGTCATGTTACTAGGCAGGCCTGCGACCTGCGGTTTCTTTAGGCACCCATCCGCTGCGGTCGTGGCTTCGAACCCTTCGCGATCCGCACACCGCGGGACGCATCGAGTAAAGGAGACCCCAATGACCCGGCGCATACGCGTTTGGATCACGGCAGTACTGACCATCGCCGCTGCCGCGGTCATGGTAGGTGTGACCATCACCGCTCGGGCTGGCGTGCACCAGGCCCACCCCAACCCTCCCGTCGCGGGAATCGCCTTCAATGCCCTCGACTAGTCGCAGGACGGGCGCTGCGGTCATCCGCGGCGCCCGTCCCACGATTGCCGACAACGCTGATGGGCGGCGGGTGAGCTGGCCTGTAGGCCGGGTTCTGTGCACCCGCTGACGCGGGCCGACGGCCATCCATCTAGGGCTGCCGTTGCCGGCAGCCTCGAGCGGTCTACCCGCGAGCTCGGGCGGGCCGCCCTCAATCGCTCGCGCAGGAGCAGCACCGCTGTGGCGCCGCTCCCTCCTGACCTTGCTCCGGGTGGGGTTTACCGAGCCGCCCAGGTCACCCTGGGCGCTGGTGGTCTCTTACACCACCGTTTCACCCTTACCCCCGGGGTACCGGGGGCGGTTTGCTTTCTGTGGCACTGTCCCGCGGGTCGCCCCGGGTCGGTGTTACCGACCACCCTGCCCTGCGGAGCCCGGACCTTCCTCGGCGCGCCAGATTCCCGGCGCGACGCGGCCGCCCGGCCAGCTCACCCGCCGCTCCCACCAGCATACGGGCCATTCCGTCACCCGGCCTAGCGACGCGCGAGGGCGGGCGGTACCGGGCGTACCGGTACCGCCCGCCCATCAACGAGCCTTCGGCCTGTTCGTCAGTGAATCAGGCTGCCCAGCAGACTGCCGTACTCGCCGTTACTGCGCGACTGCTGCGGCGCGGACAGCGACAGCGATGAGCTCGACCGCATGCCGCTTGAACCCGGACGGCTGGCAGGCCGGCTAGGTGCCCGGCGCACAGACGTGCGGGATCGCGAGACCCCAGCCCGTGACCTGGACATGGTGGAGCGGGATCTGCCAGGCGACGAATCGCCCGAGGCCTCCTTGCTCGACCCTGACATCGCCATGGCGGGCCTGGACGCGGTAGACCGCGCGGCCGTCCTCGACCGCGAGGTTGTCCGCGGCCTCGTCGACGTCGACCGGCGGGTCGACGTCGACCGCCGGGCCGACGTGGCTGCCGCAGGCTTAGCCGACTGCATCGTCTTGGCCGCTGTCGTCAGCGCCTTGGCAGCGTTGGTCATCGCCTTGGTGGCGGTGTTCATCGCCCGCATCGCCGTCGACATCGTCCGCGCGGAGGCGGTTGCCTTCGTCGCGGCGGTGGACATCCGGGTTGCAGCCGACGTCACCTTGGTCGCTGCCGAGGACACTCCCCTGGCCGCGGTGGCCGGCGTGGTGCCGCCGCCCCGGCTTGACGTGCTCCGCCGGGTTGTCGTGCTACGGGTTGTCCCGGTCCGGCGGGCCGTGCTGCGGCTGCCGGTGGTGCTGCGCCGTGCAGTCGTGGAGCGAGACGACGTCGGCCGGGAGGCGGTCGATCGCGATGCCGTGCTGCGGGTCGACCGCGTCGCGGTGCTCCGACTGGTCGCACGCGATGCCGTGCGGGCCGGCTTCGCAGCGGTGCTACGGCTGGCCGATGACTTCGCGGACGACGTTCTGGAGCCTGACGTGGATGAAGACCGGCTCGCAGTGCCTCGTGACGCACTACGGCTCGCCGGCCTGCTGCGAGCGGAACTCGCCGAACTACGGCGGGTCGCCGCGCGGGTCGTGGACTGATTAGGCACTGAAATCCCCCCGTCTTGATCAATTACGAGGAGTGCTATTCCACATGCGGAGAGTATTTACACGCACGACGGCATGATCGGTGAGAACAATGAACTCAACCGGTCCTAAATCGGCCGCTTCCTGCGAGACAGATACGCCGTACCGGCTAGCGCAGATGCGCCGTGTCGTTGAGCGACCGTAGCAGTGCGGGACCGTCAGCGAACCATGCGGCCTCGCAGAGCGCGGCTACATCCAGGTGCATCCGGAACATCGCGGCCGGTGGCGCCGTCAGTGCCCGGCAGACAAGGGTCTTGATCGGAGTCACGTGACTGACGACGACAACCGTCTCGCCCGTCCGCTCGGCGAGAAGCCGGTCAAGCGCCACGGCAACGCGCCTGGCGACGGCGGCAAAGCTCTCCCCTCCTGGCGGCGCCGCGCTGACGTCCGCCTGCCACGCCGCCATCTCCTCTGGCCAGCGGGCGAGCACCTCGCCGAAAGTCAGGCCCTCCCACTCGCCGAAATCCGTCTCGACCAGGTCAGGGTCGACGGCCAGCGGCACGCCAGCGGTCTCGGCAACAGCTTCGGCGGTCCGGAGGGCACGCCGCAGCGGTGAGGTGACGACGGCGTCGATGCCGCCGCGCTGTGCGAGCCGGGCCGCGACCGCAGCGGCCTGCTGCAACCCCGCGCTGGTCAGCGGGATGTCACCACGGCCAGCGAAGCGGCGCTGAGCCGACATCTCCGTCTGCCCGTGCCGCAGCAGCAGCGTGGTCGTCGGTGTTTCGCCCGCCGCACGCCAGCCGGTCGGCGCCCGGTCAGAGCCCAGACTCATCAGTCCTGACGAGGATGCGCCGGCATTCCTCGCATCGAACGACATCGTCGGGCGCCGCGGCGCGGATCACGCTGAGGTCGCCGGCGTTGAGCGTGAGATGGCAGCCCTGGCACTGTCCCTTGCGGAGCGCAGCCGCGCCCACGCCGCCGTGCTGGGTACGCAGCCGCTCGTAGAGGTCCAGCAGGTCGGCCGGCTCCTCGGCGGCCACCACCTCGCGCCGTTCCGCCGCGTGCGACGCCAGCCCGTCGATCTCGGCTACTGCGGTGTCTCGCCGCGCCGTCACCGCCTGCATGTCAGCGGCAACCGACACTCGCTCTGCCCCCGCTTCCTTGAGCCGCGCCTGCGCCGCATCGAGCCGCTCCATCACGTCGAGCTCGACATCTTCCAGATCGGATTGCCGGCGCAGCAGCGATTCGATCTCCGATTGCAGGTTCTCCAGCTCGCGCGGCGAGCTGACCTGGCCCGCATCCAGCCTGGCCCGGTCCCGGCCGATCCGGCTGCGTACCTGCTCGACGTCTGCGTCTGCCTTAGCCTGCTCGCGCTTCAGGTCGCCTTCCCGTGCCTCAAGCGCCGTGATCTCGTCCCTGAGCGCACCCTCGCGCTCCCCGAGCCGGCTGATCTCGGCGTGCTCAGGCAGGATCTTGCGGCGATGCTCGAGCCTCCCCAGTTCCGCATCGAGATCGGCGAGCTGCAGCAGCCGCAGCTGCGCTTCTGGGGATGCTTTCACGGTCGCCACGTTAGCCTGCCGCAGCCGCACCTGTCGCCCCGGTGGCTGGCCACCCGTACGCCTCAGGTGCTGAGCACAATCCGGACGATGGGTGCCGACGTGGGCTGGCGCGACCCGCTCGCCGGCTCGACCGTCATCTCGAGCTGCTCGCCCCCCGCCAGGCCACCGACGATCATCGGACCAGACATGTCGCGTCGGCCCGGAGGCACCATGCCAGCGGAGGTGACCCCCGCGGGCCCGGCGAGCCACAGTTCGTAAGCCTTCACGCCCGGCAGCCTGGCCAGCCCGCGCGCGGTGAAGACCAGGCCCCGTGCCTGGTGTGACATGACGACTGTCGCCGTGCCGCCCGTGCTGACCGCCGCCGTCATGACGACGGCGTCGTGCGCACCGAGCACCGCAGTCATCGCGTCGTCGCGCCGCTCCTGCGCCGCCAGCCGCTGCTGCATCGAGCCGGCCTGCAGGCCCAGGACAACCGCCACGACAACGAGCACAACCACCAGGCCGGCAGCGACCCCGGCCAGCCACGTGCGCGCGAACCCGCGCCCGGCCTGCCAGCGAACCCGCCGTGACATCGCCGGCGCGCGGTCACCGGACACGACGGGCGGCAGCTGCCGGACGACGGCCGCGGCCTGTATGGTCGGGCGGCGCAGCTCCGGCCGCGGGGTGATGGCCGCGGCGGCGGCCAGCCGCGCGGTCGTCTCCCGCAGTCCGCGCACGTCGTCGCGGCACTGCTCGCACGTCAGCAGGTGCCGTTCGAACTCGGCCCGCTCGCCATCCTCGACCGCGTCCACGACATACGCCCCGACCAGGGCGTGCAGTCCGTTCCGCCGCTCCCCCATCAGTCCACCCCCAGGCAGTCCCGCAACCGGATCAGCCCGTCTCGCATCCGCGTCTTGACGGTCCCTACCGCCACCCCCAGCAGCTGTGCGACCTCGCGGTAGCTGTAGCCGCCGTAATAGGCGAGCGTGACCGACTCGCGCTGCAGCTCGGTGAGGCCGTCGAGGCAGCGCCGCACCCGCTCCCGCTCCAGGCTCGCCTCGACCGCCTCCGCGACCTCGTCGTAGCCGACCTCAGCATCAGCGACGGCAGCGCGCGCGTCTCGCTGGGCGGCGCGCTGCTCGGACCTCACCCGGTCGACGGCGCGGCGGTGGGCGAGCATGGTGATCCACGCGGCGGCCGACCCCGCGGCAGGGTCGAAGCGGGCGGCGGTCCGCCAGACCTCGAGCAGCACCTCCTGCATGACCTCTTCGGACTGCGCGGGATCCCGCAGGATCCGGCGCACGGTGCCCAGCACCGCCGGGGCGGCACGATCGTAAACGGCCGCGAACGCGGCCTCATCGCCCCGCGCGACCGCCGCAAGCGCCGCCTGCAGCGCATCCGGTCCGGCCGGGCTGTCGCGCCCGGGACGGCGTGCGCCGTCGGCAGGGCTGCCAGCCACAACGTCCACGTTCCCATATTCGTCACCGGAACGGACGCCGGCTTGCCTCCTGCGCCGGCCGGCAATCCGCCCGCCACGCTGATACGAATACAGGTGTGACCTCTGTACCGCTGCGCCCCCCGCGCTGGGCCCTGGCAGGCCGCGGCAGCGTGGTCGGGATCGTCACGGCACTCGTATCGCTCGGGGTGGCCCAGCTCGTCGCCGCGGTGCTGGCCTCCCCCATCGGGGCTCCGATCGATGCTGTCGGCGCCCTGTCGATCGACCACTCACCCGCCGCGGTGAAGAACTTCGCCATCTCCACGTTCGGCTCCTCAGACAAGACCGCGCTGGTCTGGGGCATCCGCGTCGTGCTCCTCATCCTCGCGGCCGTCGTCGGCGTCCTCGCCGTCCGCGCGCTGTGGCGTGGCATGGTCGGCCTTGCCGTGCTCACCGCCGTCGGTGTCTACGCGGCCCTCGTCCGGCCAACCTCCACGGCGACCGACGCGCTGCCAAGCCTGGTCGGCGGGGCGGTGGCCGCGGCCGCGCTCTGGTACTTCAGCGGCCTGGCCAGGCGCAGCCTGACCGGTGCTGTTCCGCCGGAGGAGGACCGGCGTCCTGCCAGCGGGGCGCCACCCGTGGACTGGACACCGGCGCCAGCCCCAGGCAGACCGCCGGCAGATCGCGCGACCCAACGTGGCCCCAGTGCGGCGCCGGAACAGCCGGCCTGGAACGGGGCCGATCCGGGCCCGGACCGGCGCAGGTTCCTGGTCAGCAGTGCCGCCGTGGCCGCTGGCTCGCTGATCGCTTACGTCGGCGGCTCGTGGCTGGCCAGCCGGCGCGACGTGAGCGCCGCGGCGCAGGCGCTGCGGCTGCCCCGCGCGTCGAGACCAGCGCCGCCGCTGCCGCCGGGGACCGATCTGAAGATCGGTGGTCTCAGCAGCTTTGTCACTCCCAACGGCAGCTTCTACCGGGTCGACACGGCGCTCGTGGTGCCCGAGGTGCTCCCGTCGCAGTGGCAGCTGCGCATTCACGGCATGGTCAGCAAGGAGATCGTGCTCAGCTTCGCCGACCTGCTGAAGCGGCCACTGATCGAGGATTACGTGACGCTGTGCTGCGTCTCGAACCCGGTCGGCGGGCCTTACGTGGGCAACGCCAAGTGGCTCGGCGCGAGCCTGCGCAGCCTGCTGCAGGAGGCCGGCGTGAAAGCGGGCGCCAGCCAGTTGCTGTGCACGTCCTCAGACGGCTTCACGTCAGGCACCCCGGTCGAGACCGCGATGGACGGCCGCGACGCGCTGCTCGCGGTCGGCATGAACGACACGCCGCTGCCGGTGGCGCACGGATTCCCGGCCCGGCTGGTCATTCCAGGGCTCTACGGCTACGTGTCGGCGTGCAAGTGGCTCGTGGACATCGAGGTCACGACGTACCGGGCCGCGCGCGCCTACTGGGTACCGCGTGGCTGGTCCGCGCAGGGCCCGGTCAAGACTGAGTCGCGGATCGACGTTCCTGGCATCCAGAACTCCGTCCAAAACGGCGGGACGGTTCCGATCGCCGGAGTGGCGTGGGCCCAGCACAAGGGCATCGACGCCGTCGAGGTACGCATCGGCGGCGGGCCCTGGCAGCAGGCCCGGCTCGCGTCCGTGCCAGGCATCGACAGCTGGCGGCAGTGGGTCTACGACTGGAACGTCAACGTCGCTCCTGGCAACCATCTGGTCGAGGCGCGTGCCACCGACGCCACTGGCTACACCCAGACGTCGCTGGTCGCGCCGCCGGAGCCCAACGGCGCGTCCGGATATCCGTCAGTGCTCGTCAATGTCGCGTGACAATCGCCCGGCGCGCTGCGGTGCGCAGCTGACCTGACGCGGCGACAGCGTCACAGCAGCCGGTCCGGCGGCGGCCCGTACATGTAGGCGCCGAGCCAGCGGCCGAGCTCGGCAAAGAATGCTCGCCGGCCGGCGCCGCCCGCTAGATCGGCCAGCCCCGCAGGAGCCCCCGCGTCGGGCAGCCGCAGCCACGTGACGTGGCCGGCAACCTGCCGGGGAACGGCCGGCCGACGGAGCCCCGGCCCTGGCCCGCGCCCGGATGGGCACAGCACGAGTACGGGGCACGCGATGTTCAGCTGTAGCGCAGGAACGCGCGGCCACGCGGGGCGGTAGAGGATCAGCGCGTCGGCCGCGTGCGGTGGCGGCGACGGGGAACCGCCAGCGCCCGGCATTCTCTCGGCCCGCCGGGCACACCACAGCGCCGCGGCAACCGCAGCCGGGCCCTGCGCCGAGACGATCACGTGCTCCATCCCGTCTGCCTGGCGCAAGTGCGCGTCCACAGCATCCAGCTCGGAGAAGATGCGCTCCGCGGTGCGGCCCAGCCGCCGCAGCCGGCCAAGCCGCCGAGGCAACCGCAGGCCGGCCAGATAGAAGTGACAGGCGCGCTCGGTGAACCAGCCGGCCAGGTCCGCGGGCACGACCGGATCGCCAGCCGCCTGCAGGTGCAGCACTGCTCGCCTGCTCGGCTGCGCTGAGCGCAGCCGGAACAACGCTGCCTTCGGGCGTGGCGGCACCGGTCGAGGGGCGTCGGCGCCTTCCGCCGCCAGCACGGCCTCGTACTCGGTGATCGCCTCGCGACTCGTGCTGATGCTCAACAACGCTCCAGTTTCCCAGGACAGTGTCGCATCGTAATCGAACGATTACGGAACGGACACGCCGGGCCTGAGCTCTCTCGCCTCAGTGCCCGCCGAAGCGCCGATTGCTACCATTTAGGAGCAGGGAACGTGGCATGCCAGAAGCTGGTCAGGTTTGCCAGCCGGCGGCCGCGGGAAACACCGCGATGGACTCGCCGGTGCGAGCGCTGCTGATTACGTGTGCCCGCATAACGGCGACGAGGCCCCTCCATGTATGAGATGGAGGGGCCTCGCCGTGTCCCGCCACGCACCGCCGACCCGGTTGCCCGTGCCTGCGCCTTGCGGCGTGACATCCGCCTCGCCGACCTGGCCAGCCAGTTGCCCGGCCGCCGCTTGCGGCGTGACAGTCGCCGCGCCACTCTCGTCAGCCGGTTGCCCAGCCTCCTCGTGCGGCGTGACAGTCGCCGCGCCACCTTCGCCAGCCGGTCGCCCGGCCGTCGCTTGCGGCGTGACGTGCGCCCGTTGCCCTGGCAACCGATTGCTCGGCCACCGTGTGCCACGTGGCGCAAGCTGTCCTCGGAATCCAGCGAGTCCGGATAGACGCCGGTCTCCCAGACCCGCCCGGCGTTCCCAGGGTTGCCCCTGGGGCGGATCCCGTGTTCAGCAGTGAGGAATTTCTACGCCCTGCAGAGCACGCGGCACAAGCCCTTTCCGGGATAACTTCAAGATTCTTTTGTCATCCACAGGACATGTAGCGTTTATCCCCCGTGCACGCGATGTCTCCACTGTTTCGTGCACAACTTCGTCCACAGCTTCCTGGGGATAACTGCAGGTGGCGGCGGACTCGCAAGCACCGAGGTTCGGTTCATGCCTACGATGCTGGCAACCACGAACACCGCATGCTGTGCCGGGAGGCTCGGGTGACTGACGTGCACGGTGATGCCAGCGCGACCCCCGAGCTGACCGTCTCGCTGGGCGACGACCACGTTGCCACGCTCGAGTTCAGCCGTCCGCCCAGTAACTACTTCAGCGTCAGCCTCATCAGCCAGATCGCCGACGCGTGCGACGAACTGGCCGCAGACGGACGCTGCCGGGCCATCGTCTTGTGCAGCACCGGACGGGTGTTCTGCGCGGGGGCAGACTTCGCCGGCGCGCACGCGATCGGCACGCCAGACGGGACGCACCTGTACGACCACGCAGTGCGGCTCTTCCAGCAGCCGCTGCCCGTCGTCGTAGCGGTGCAGGGCGCCGCCATCGGGGGCGGGCTCGGCCTGGCGATGGCAGCTGACTTCCGGGTCGCGGCGCCCGAAGCCCGGTTCGCTGCGAACTTCGCCCTCCTCGGCATCCATCAGGGGTTCGCGCTGTCGGTGACGCTGCCCGCCGCGATCGGCCAGCAGGCCGCGATGGACCTGCTGTACACGGGCCGGCGGGTCACCGGCGAAGAAGCGACAGCGCTCGGTCTGGCGGACCGACTTGCTCCAACTGGCCAGGCCAGGGAACAGGCTCACGCGCTTGCCACGCAGATTGCTCTCGCAGCGCCGCTCGCCATCGCTTCCATCCGGGCGACGATGCGCGGCCAGCTCGCCGAACAGGCGCGCGCGGCGATGGCGCGCGAGCGCGCCGAGCAGGAGCGGCTCATGCAAACCGCAGACTTTAGCGAGGGCCTGGCGGCTGTCACGCAGCGGCGCCCGGCCAGCTTCACCGGCCGCTGAGGAAAGGCAGGACCCCGCCCATGCCCATACTGGAACGGCCCGCAGGCAACATCCGCTATCACGTGACTGGCAGCGAAGGCCCGGCTCTGCTGCTCTCCCATGGTTACGGCGCGACGTCGGCCATGTTCGCTGGCAACGTCCCCGCATTCGCCGCCACGCACCGGGTGGTGACGTGGGACTTGCGCGGCCACGGCAGCAGCGACTATCCGACCGATCCGGCCAGCTACAGCAGCGCGAATGCGCTGGCCGACATGGCCGCGCTGCTTGCGGAGCTCGGGTTGGAGCGGGCCGTGCTCGGCGGGCACTCACTCGGCGGCTACCTGTCACTCCAGTTCGCCCTCAAGTTTCCAGACCAGGTCAGCGGGCTCGTGCTCATCGACACGGGGCCAGGGTTCCGCAACGACGCCGCCAGGGACGGCTGGAACGCCCAGGCGCACCGGACGGCGGCTCGGCTGACCGAGCGAGGGCTGGGCGGGCTCGGGGGTAGTGCCGAGTTGCACGACGGCGAGCACCGGGACGCGACCGGGCTGATCAACGCAGCCAAGTACACGCTGACCCAGCAGGACGCGCACGTCATCGACGGACTGCCGCAGATCGCCGTGCCGACACTCGTCATCGTCGGCGCGGACGACGCGCCGTTCCTTGGCGCCGCCGACTACATGACCGCGAAGATCCCGGCCGCCCGCAAGGTCGTGATTCCCGCCGCCGGGCACGCGCCGAACATCTCCCAGCCCGAGATCTTCAACGCCGAGGTGAGCGGGTTCCTCCGTGAGCTCAGTGATCCGCGCGCGCACGCCAGCCAGGCCCGGTCGTGACTGCTGGGGTCGAACCGGCCAGCGCTGGTGCCATCAGTCCCGACCAGATCCGGTCCGAGCTGGCTGCCTGGGTGCGCCAGCACTGGGATCCGGATCTGCCGCTGCGCGACTGGCGGGCGCTGCTGCTCGATGCGGGCTGGGCGGTGCCGAGCTGGCCGCAGCGCTGGCACGGGCGCGGGCTGCCCGCGTGGGCTGACGAGTTGGTCTCCGCCGAGTTGCTGCGGCTCGGCGCGGTTGGCGTTCCCGTCGGCAGCGGTACTTGGCTGGCCGCGCCGACGATCCTGGCGCACGGTTCAGATGAGCTGCGCGAGCTGCTGCTGCGGCCGATCCTGACCGGAGAGCAAACGTGGTGCCAGCTGTTCAGCGAGCCGGGCGCCGGTTCCGACCTCGCGGGACTGTCCACGACCGCGGTGCTGGACGGCGACAGCTGGGTGATCAACGGGCAGAAGGTGTGGAACACGAGTGCGCATCACGCCGACATGGCCATGCTGCTCGCCCGCACGGACAGCTCCGTGCCTAAGCACCAGGGCATCACCTACTTCGCACTGCCGATGAGGCAGCCGGGCGTCGAAGCGCGCCAGCTGCGGCAGATGAACTTCCACGCGTCCTTCAACGAGGTCTTCCTCACCGACGCCCGCGTCCCGCGCGACAACGTGGTGGGTGCCGTTGGCCAGGGCTGGGCAGCAGCGCTGACGACGCTGGCCTACGAGCGGAGGTTCGCGGCACTGCAGCGACCCGCTTACTCGCCTGCGCCCGGCCGTGCGCTCGACGAGGCGCGCGCCGAAGCCGAGCGCTATTTCGCCACGTACTCCTGGTACCCGCAGCGAGCCGGGCGGCCGGATCTGGTCGTCGAGCACGCCCGCGCCGCTGGTGTCGCGTCCGACCCCGTTGTCCGGCAGGCAATCGCCCGGCTCATCACACTGCACCGGGTCAGCGCGTGGACTGCCGAGCGTGCGAGGGCAGCGCGTGCACTGGGCGCGCGGCCGGGAGCCGAAGGCTCGATCGGCAAGCTGGCCGCGAGCAACGTGGCCAGGGAATCCGCCCGCGTGCACTCGCTGATCGCGGGCGCGGCCGGGTTGCTTACTGGACCCGACGCGACGCTCCGCGGGGTGATCGCTGAAGTGCTGATGTCCGTCCCGGCCGTATCCATCGCCGGCGGTACGGACGAGATCCAGAAGAACATCCTGGCCGAGAAGGTGCTGGGGCTGCCGGCAGAGATCCGCGTCGACCGCGACGTGCCGTTCAGCCAGATCAAAGGCCGCGGCTGACGCACCTGGCATTCCTGACGCCATTTCACCGACGCAGCTCTCGTCGCTGACATTATCGAGTCTTTGTCAGACTAACTTGATAGAATCGAACTCAGATTCCCAATCAGTGCCACTACGTCCGGAGGTGACCGCGCAATGTGCCAGACGACCGCCACCAGCGCTGGTCCCTCGACTGCAGCTGAGGCGCTGGCAACCGTGCGGGCGGGGCTGGACTGGCTCGCCTCGGCCGACGCCACGGAGCTGACTGGCGCCGAGCGGGCCGACGTGCTGCGGGGCCTGGCTTCAGCGGAATCGGTGCATTTGGCCGCGACCTCGCGGATGGTGTCGGCGTTTGACGCGGCCGAGGACTACACCGCTGACGGGCAGGGCGGCCCGCGTACCTGGCTGGCCTGGCAGACCCGCGTTTCGCGGCCCACCGCGGCGGCGACGATGGCCTGGGCGCGGCGGCTGGCCGCCCGCAGGCAGGTCGCGGAGGCACTGGGCGCCGGGCTGATCTCCCCGTCGTATGCGCGGCGGATCTGCGACTGGATCGATGAGCTGCCCGAGGACGTGCAGGACGTCGCCGAAGCCATCCTGGTCGAGGCCGCCTGCGGTGGCGCCGACCTGGGCGAACTGGCGACCCTGTTCGGAGAGATCCGCGCCCGCACCGCCCGCCCCGACACCGACGGAGACGACCAGTTCGGCCGGCGGTGGCTGCGGCTCGACAACTACTTCCGAGGCAACGGCAGCCTGCAAGGCGAGCTGACCGCCCCCGCCACCGCCGCATTGCAGGCGGTGCTCGACAGCCTGGGCGGCAGGGTCGGTCCGGAAGACAGTCGCAGCAAGGCCCAGCGCGACCACGACGCCCTCGAAGAGGCGTGCCGGCGCCTCATCGCCTCCGGCTGCCTGCCAGAGCGGGCCGGCCAGGCAGTGCAGATCGTGCTGCACATGACCCTGGCCCAGTTGCTCGCCCAGACCGAGTTCGACCCTGCGCTAGCCGCATGGATCGGCGCGAACGCTGTCCCGGCGCCGCCCGGCGCGGAGTGCGACGCCGCGATCGTGCCCATCGTCACCGGCACCATCGACCCTGATGTGCTCACCGGACTCGTCGACCGCTACCCCGGCGCCGCTGAAGCGACCGGCGGCGATGCCGCGGCGGACGCTGACGCGGCCGACGGCAGCGACCAGACGGTAGGCCGGGCTCGCCGTGCAGCCGCCGGCCTGACCGTCAACGACGCGCTGCGACTGCTGTCCGGCCC
>DASQIW010000146.1:0-7234 GCA_035631375.1 Streptosporangiaceae bacterium | reverse complement strand
CCGCGGATTACCTGCACAAACATCCGAGCCTCCCCCTGAGACGAATGCCACTTTCGTCAGACTCCTACTTAACGCTACGACGGGTGGCCGGCCGGTCTCCAGGCCGCCCTCGCCGCGTCGTCCACCAGCCAGAGCCCAGATGGGCAGCGTGAGGCACGATCCCGGTTAATCCCGCCACGGCGACGGGCAACGGTCTTGTATCTAAGGCCTGTGGCCGCGCAAGAGTAGGCACGGAGGGGACATGGATACGACGGCGATTTTCCGCGAGGCCGTCGCGGAGTTCGACGCCCGCGTACGGCAGATCGCCGAGGACCAGTGGCAGGCGCGCACACCAGATGAGGAATGGAACGTTCGCGACCTGGTGAGTCATGTTGTCAGCGAAGACCTGTGGGCACCGCCGCTGCTGGCCGGGTCCACAATCGCCGAGGTAGGTGACCGCTTTGACGGAGATGTGCTCGGTGCTGAACCCAAGGCCTCCTGGACGCTGGCGTCTGCCGCTGCGGTGCACGCGGTAGAAGAGGACGGCGCGATGGACCGGATCGTGCACCTGTCGTTCGGCGATTTCCCTGGCCGCGAGTACGCAATGCAGCTGTTCGCCGACCATCTGATCCACGCGTGGGACCTGGCCCGCGCGATCGGCGCGGACGAGAGCCTGGACACCAGGCTCATCACGTCCTGCGCGGCCTGGTTCGATGAGGTGGAGGACGCGTACCGCAGCGCGGGCGCAATCGCGGCGCGGACGCCGGTGCCTGGTGATGCGGACGCCCAGACCGTGCTGCTGGCCCGCTTCGGTCGGTGCGCCTGAGTCAGCACCCGGCGTCCATGGATCACCATTCGGCCAGTGATCCGTCGGCGTGGCGCCAGACTGGCGAGTGCCAGTCTGGCGCGACCTTGTCGGCCGCGCGGACCGCCGTCTCGTCGATTTCGATCCCGAGCCCGCTCCCCGTGGGCCTGCGGATGTAGCCGTCCACGTAGTCGAACGGGGACCGGTCGACCAGGTAATCGAGCAGCTCATTGCCGACGTTGTAATGAATGCCGAGGCTCTGCTCCTGAATCAGGAAGTTCGGCGTGGCGAAGGCGACCTGCAGACTCGCCGCCAGCGCGATTGGCCCGAGCGGGCAGTGCGGGGCCAGGGCGGCATCGAAGGTCTCGGCGAGTGACGCGATCCGGCGGACCTCGGAGATCCCGCCGGCGTGCGAGAGATCCGGCTGCACGACGCTCACGCCCGCCGCCAGCACGGGCAGGAACTCCGAGCGGGAATAGAGCCGTTCGCCGGTTGCCAGCGGGACCGGCCCCGCAAGCCGGTTCAGCATGTGCAGGTACTCGGGCAGCACCGGCTCCTCAACGAACAACGGGTGGTAGGGCGCCAGCAGCGGGAGGATACGAGCGGCGTCGGCGATTGACACGCGTCCGTGGAAATCAAGCGCTAGGTCGCGCTCGTCACCGAGCAGGGATCGGGCGAGCTCAACCCGCTCGATCACCTGCAGGACGGCGGCGCGGTCCGCGAGCCTCCGGAAGCGGCCGGTGGCGTTCATCTTCACGGCCGTGAAACCGGCCTCGATCTGCCTGGCGATGTCGTCGGCAAGCTGCCCGGGTTCGTCGCCGCCGATCCAGTTGTACATCCGGACCCGGTCGCGCACGGGGCCGCCGAGCAGCTCGTGCACGGGCACCCCGCGCAACTTGCCGGTGATATCCCACAGCGCCTGGTCGATGCCGGCCACCGCGCTGGAAAGAACTGGGCCGCCCCGGTAGAACCCGGACTTGGTCGCGACCTGCCAGCAGTCCTCGATGTGGGTCGGATCCGCCCCGATCAGCAGCTCGGCGAGCTCGTGAACGGCCGCACGCGTGGTAGCAGCCCTGCCCTCCACCACCGGCTCGCCCCACCCGATCACGCCCGCGTCGGTCGACACCTTGCAGAACAGCCAGCGCGGCGGGACCTGGAACGTTTCGATTTTTGTTATTTTCATACCTGGCCTTCGGACAGTGGGCTCGAGCTACGCCGACGTTGTAGTGATGCTCCAGCCGTCATCGACGACCAGGGATGTTCGATGACAGATAAGCACAGACGACCACCGGGTCGCCGGTGCTCACCCTCGGAGCGGCTCAGTGACATCCTCAGCTGAGCGCCTGTGGCAGCGGCTTGGCTCGATCGCCTACGGCGCCGACTACAACCCGGAGCAGTGGCCCCGCGAGCGCTGGGACACCGACATCCGGCTCATGCGGCAGGCCGGGGTCAACCTCGTGAGCGTCAACATCTTCGGCTGGGCCAGCATCCAGCTCGCCCCCGACGAGTGGGACTTCGGCTGGCTCGACGATATCCTCGGGCGGCTCGCCGCCGCCGACGTGGGCGCGTGCCTCGGAACAGGCACCGCGTCGCCGCCGCCGTGGTTCAGCAGGCGCCACCCCGAGACCCTGCCCATGACCGCTGACGGGATCCGCCTGTCACCCGGCGGGCGGCAGCACTACTGCCCGAGTTCCCCTGTATACCGGTCAGCCGCCGCCGAGGTCGCGCGACGGACAGCCGAGCGCTACGCCGGCCACCCGGCGCTGGCCGCCTGGCACGTCAACAACGAGTACGGCGGCCACGTCCCGCAATGCTTCTGCGACACCTCGGCCGCGGACTTCCGCCGCTGGCTGCACCAGCGCTACGCCGACCTCGACACGCTCAACGACGCGTGGTCGACCACCTTCTGGAGCCAGCGGTACACCGATTGGGAGGAGGTACTGCCGCCGCGCCTCGCCCCCACATTCGCCAACCCGAGCCAGCAGCTCGACTTTGCCCGCTTCAGCTCCGACGCGCTCATCGCCTGCTACCGGGCCGAGGCCGAGGTCCTGCGCCGCATCACGCCCGAAGTCCCGCTGACCACCAACAACTACACGAAATGGACCCTGGATTCCTTCGCCTGGGGGCCCGAGCTCGACATCGTCGCCTTCGACTCCTACACCGATCCGCGCTCGCCGCGCACCACGATGGAAGCGGCGATCGCGTTCGACATCCAGCGCTGCGCCCGGAACGGCGAGCCCTGGCTGCTGCTGGAGCAGGCGCCGAGCGCTGTCAACTGGCGCGACGTGAACCTGCCCAAGAGTCCCGGGCGCTACGAGCTTGGATCGATGCAGGCGGTCGCCCACGGCGCGAACGGCGCGATGTCCTTCCAGTTTCGCCAGTCCGGAGGCGGTGCCGAGAAGTTCCACTCGGCGTTCGTGCCCCACGCCGGAGCGGACACCCGCCAGTTCCGCGACGTTACCCGACTGGGCCGGGCACTCGGCCGGCTCGGATCGGCCGTCCTCGCTACCCGCCACACCGCCGAGGTGGCGCTGTGCTTCACCTGGCCCAGCTGGTGGGCGCTTGAGCTCCCGGCACGGCCGTCCTCGCTGGTCCGGGCCCGCACCGAGCTAGCGCGCTGGTACGAGCCGTTCTGGCGCTCGGCTGTTCCGGTCGACGTGATCCCGCCGGCCCGCGACCTTTCGCGCTACAAGCTGATCGTGGTTCCCAGCACCTACCTTCTGTCCGAGGCGGAATCGGCCGCTCTCTGCGACTACGCCACGGGCGGCGGAGTCCTGCTCGTCGCGTTCTTCTCCGGCATCGTCGACGCACACGACCGGGTACCTCAGGGCCCGTACCCGGCCTCATTCACCGACCTCACCGGGGTGCGGACCGAGGAGTTTTGCCCGCTCGCCGAGGGCACGACGGCGCAGGTCCACTTCAGCGACGGGGTCACGGTGACTGCGACGTTGTGGTCGGAGTTCACCAGCGCCGAGCCCGATGTGCAGATCCTGGCCCGGTTCGCTGACGGCAGCACCGACGGCCGGCCCGCAGTGACGCGCCGCGAGGTCGGTCGCGGGCAGGCCTGGTATGTCGCGACAGCGCTTGACGAGGCAGGGACGGCGATGATCGCGCGCCAGGCCCGCGACGCCGCGGGCGTGCTGCCTTTGGTACGCGAGCAGACACGAGGAATCGAGGCCGCCCGGCGCCACAGCGGCGATCACGACCTGCTGTTCCTGCTCAACCACGCCGCTGCGCCCGGTCACGCGACACTGCCGCGACCGGGACGCGACCTGCTCACGGGCCGCCGGGTGTCCGGGCGCACGTCCCTGGAGCCGTACTCGGCCCTAGTGATCGATCTGGAGCACCATCAGCCGGAGTAATACAAGATCAAGATCGGGTGCGCCGCCAGGGACTTGGACCCCGAACCCGGTTACGCCTGGCTGGGGGCGGTGCGCAGCAGCCGTGCAGACAGACTGGTGACCGCGATGGTCAGTGCGGCTGCCAGGGCGATGACCGTGAGGTAGATCAACGGTGACCCGGCGGGCAGGCCCGGCGCTCCGATCGCGTTGTCGAACGGCAGCAGTGTCGCCAGCGCGACCAGGGTGCCGAGCACGATCCCGGCGGCGGCGACAAGCGCGCCCTCGATGGCCATCGCCCGACCGACCTGGCTGCCGGTGGCGCCGATTTGGCGCACCATATGTAGCTGGGGGCGGCGCCGTGTCGTGGCCACCAAGGTCGCGGAGGTCAGGTACACGGTCACAAACGCGGTCAACGCCACGAGGAACATGTAATATATCCAATTCGACGTCTGATCCCCCGCCGTGAAGGCCGCGATCGTCTCGGACCGGCTGCTTACCTGAATATCAGCTGCCATGCGGCTAAGGGTGCGCCTGAGCGAGTTCAGGTCGGTATTCGGCGCGGTGCTCACGAGAACCTGTTCGGCCAGCCCGCTGCTCGTGTGCGGTGCGAGCAGTGCGGCGGGCACGAGCATCACGGGGTAGCCGCGCTGGGCGGTGAAGAGGGCCACGATCCGCACCCGCGTGACGGTGTTGTCGCCGAACCGCAGCATCGCGGTGTCGCCCACCTCCTGGCCGCTCTTGGCCCAGCTGGCGGGGATGGCGATGGTGTCGCCGGACAGGCGGGCAAGGCTGCCGCTGGTCACCTGATAGTTGGCGACCCGGCTGGCGGTTGCTCCGTCCAGGCCGAGCATCGGATCCGAGTCGGGCATGCCTGCGTCTTGAGCGCCCTGCGACAGGTTGAGGAAGCCGTTGCTGGTGACCAGCGGCGATGCGGCGACACCCGGTAGGCGGTTCGCTTGGGCGGCAAGGCCAAGCGGCAGGCCGCCGGAGGGCGAGGAGATCACGAGGCTGGCCTGCAGGTTCTGGGCGTAGATCGTCTCGGCCGCCGCTTGCTGCGTTGTCTGCATGTACAGCAGCGCGGTCGCCAGCCCCGTCGCAAGCATGACCGGGGTGGCCAAGGCGGCGGTGCGGGGGCCCCTGCCCTGGATGGTCAGCCTCGCGAGATGGCCGGTACGCGGGGCGAGGGCGGCGGCGACCCTGCCGAGTCCCGACAGCACCGGTCGGGTGAGGAGGGCCGGGCCCAGCAGCGCCATGGTGAGGGCCCACAGCATGGCCGACGGCCCTGCGGTGCTCTGAGCGATTGGCCCGTTGAAGACGAGCGCGGTGACGACCGCGAGCGCTATCGCGCCCGCTAGGGTCAGCAGCCCCAACACGAGCCGCGGCCAGCTCATCCAGGGTTGTGGTGTGTCGTCGGAGCCCAGCGCTTCGACCGGCGGCACGTGGATAGCGCCGCGCGAAGCAAGGAGCGCGGCTATCACGCCCGTCAACACGGCAATGGCGGCGCCGACTAGGGTGGGAATAAAGTTCTGGTGGTAAATCAGCCCCCCGGTGACGAGGCCGTGGTTGGCCATCGCGGAGAGCAGTTGCCGTCCGGCCGCCTCGGTCGGGAGCAGGCCAAGGCATACGGCAGGGATCGCGACCAGGAGGGTCTGGCCGAGCACCAGGCGCCGTAGCTGACGGGGCGTCGCGCCGACGGCGCGCAGCAGCGCGATCTGGCGGCGGCGCAACTGGACAGCCAGTCCCAGCGTGCTAGCCACGATAAAGATCGCGACTGCCATCATGAGCGGGCCTGAGACGGCGGCGAGCGGGATGAGCCTAAAGCTGTCGCCGGCCGCGTCGGGGAACTCGGCCCGGCCACGGGCGTCTCCGGTCAGCACGAGTGCGCTGCCATGCGGAAGGGCGGCCGTGATCCGGCTGGCCAGCGAACCGGTCGCCACGCCGGGGCTGGGATATACCGCGAACGAGTCCACCAGGCCGGGTTGTCCGGTCAGCGCGCTGGCGCGTGCGTCTGTGACGAAGAGCGCCGGGGCCAGGCTCGTGGCGGAATCAGCGATCCCCGCCACGCGCAGGGTGACAACGGTGCCGTGCGCTTGCGCCCGCAGCAGGCTATTGATCGTTAGGTGCAGGCTGTCAGCGAGGTGCGCGTCTAGCACCACGTCTCCGGGGCCCGTGGGCGCCCGGCCGGTGATCAGCCGATAGGGCGTGAGCTGGGCAGCGGACCAGTCGTGCCCATCGACGGGCGGGCCGTCTGCCTGCCCGCCGCTTAGGACTGTGACGGGGAAAGACACGTCAGGTACGGTGCGCGCAACGCCGGGGACGGCGGCGATCTCGCTCGCAAGACCGGGAGCGAGGCGGTTGCGTTCGGGCAGCGGCGTGCCCAGGTAGTCCTGCACGCCCGTCACGACGACCGGCGCGGTCAGCAGCCGTTGCGGTGGGATGTCCTTAGTCAGGCCGGTCTCGAAAACGCCGCCGCACACCGTGATAAGGAACGCCGACAGGGCCACCGTGAGAAACGAAGCGGCGAAGGCGGCGGGCTGGTGGCGCACCGACCGGACGGCCAGGCCGAGAATTACCATGATGGCTCCGTCCGGGCAGGCGCGGGGGCCGCGGGCTTGCCGCGGTCGGCAAGGTGGGCCATCCGTGCGGCGACCGCGTCCACCTCCGGCCGAAGTATCTCGCCGGCGATCCGGCCGTCGGCAAGGAACACGACCCGGTCCGCGCGCGAGGCGGCGACAGGATCGTGCGTCACCATCACAACCGTCGTGCCGGCCGCCCGCACCAGCGAGCCGAGCATGCCGAGCACCTCGGCGCCAGTCACCAAGTCCAGCGCGCCGGTGGGCTCATCGGCGAAGACGACGCTCGGGGAGCCGATCAGCGCGCGGGCTATCGCGACGCGCTGCTGCTGCCCGCCGGAGAGCTGCCCGGGCCTCGACCGGCGCTTGTCGGCCAGCCCGACCTGGTCGAGCGCTGCCGTTACGGCCGCCCGCCGCGGGTGTTTGCCGGACAGTCGCAGCGGCAGCGCCACGTTGTCGGCGGCGCTGAGCTCGGGCAAAAGGTTGAACGACTGGAAGACGAATCCGATCCGCTCGCGCCGTATCCGGGCCAGGGC
>DASQIW010000145.1:0-2006 GCA_035631375.1 Streptosporangiaceae bacterium | reverse complement strand
TTGCGGGCCAGTTCGTCCAGATCAATCTCGGCGTGCCGCCCGCCCAGGCGGCCGACCTGAACGATCCGGCCGGTGATCCGCGCCGCGGCGATGTTGTCGCCCAGCACACGGGCGCCGACGTTGTCGATGATGAGGTGGGCGCCCTGGCCGTCGTCAGCCTGGCCGCGGACGGTCGCGACGAAGTCGTCGCCACTGGCGTTGACCACGAGTAGCGGGCAGGGCAGCGGCCCGACCGCTTCGCGGATGGCCGCCACCTTCGAACCGGAGGTTGTCACCGACACGACGGCGCCGGCGCCAAGGATGCCCGCCATGCGCGCGGCGCAGATCCCGACGCCGGAGGACCCCGCGTTGACGACGACGAGCTGACCAGGCTGCAGCCGTCCGTTGGTCACCAGAGCGTCGTGAGCAGTCAGCAACGTCACGGGCATGGCGCCGGCTTCCTCCCAGGTGAGGCCGTCCGGCACCCGCATGGCGTCGGCCTCGCCGAGCACGGCTAGTTCAGCGAAGCCGCTGCCCCGGCCCATCACCTTGTCGCCTGGCTGCCAGCGGCTGACCTGCGCGCCGACAGCCTCAACCTCGCCGGCCAGCTCCAGCCCGGCGATCGCCGGTGCCGCCTGGGCGGAACGGGCCCGCGCGCCCAGGTCGGCCCGGTTGAGCCCTGCCGCGCGGACGCGGACGAGGAGCTGGTCCCCCGCCGGCACCGGAGACTCGACATCCTGCACCGTCACCGAACCGTCCGGACCGAGCACTGCCGCGCGCATCATCCCGCCCTCCAGCTGAACGGCCTGAGACGTCAGGACTTTGCTTCGACCTGACTCGTGACAGGTTAGGCCGCTTGCCGCGAATGTGCGTGATGACCTGCGTTCCCGGCTTGCAGTTGCAGCTACTAGGCGGTGCGGGGGCCTAACGGCATGGCCGCAGGCACCTTCTGGCGGTCCTTCCGCTTCGGCATCGCCGCCGATTCCAGCAGCGGTTTCCCGGCACTGAAATCGCGGAGATCCAGACTCCGAATCCCGCCGGATATCAGCTTGCTGCCACCCGACGGTGGCTGAGGCTGCGGGCGCGGCTCTGTGCAACCGCCACTCGGACCATCGCCGCCGCCCCCGTCCGTCGAGCCCAGTCGAAAGCCCCAGAAGGCGAGGATGATAACGGCGACAAAAGCGGTCAGACTCCCAACTACCAGGCCGATGTGAGCCACGGCGTCGCGGTCCCCCTCCGCGCTGCTGGCACAACTCCGTCTTCAGACGCTAACCGCGCGTGACGGCCCGGCGCTGAAGCGGGGGTCGTGTTACGGCGCCAATGCCCGAGCGTGACGGCATTCCGCCAGCCCAGGCACATCGCCGTACCTCGCCGGCCAGCTCCAGCCCGGCGATAGCCGGTGCCGCCTGGGCACACTTATCACGTTGACGGCCGGGCCACAGCGGCGCGCATCTTTGTCACGAGCCTGTCGAACATCGGGTACGTGTCCTTGCCCCCGATCGCCTCGATCGTCGGCAGCCACATCTCCCACCGGTCGATGAGGCGGGCGCCGAGCAGGGATTTGATCAGCTCGAAATCGAAGCCGCCGTGGTTTTCGAGCGCTCCGAGTTGCTCGAAGTAGTCGAGTTCCCGGTACAAGACGTATGCATTGATTGAGTTCTCGGCGATGAACCGCGTCATCGCGTCCCGCAGCGCTTCGGGCGTGGGAAACTGAGCGACGAGACGACGCGTCTCCACCAGTTCGGCTTCGTTCCACCGGCGGAAGAATTCGACTGCCATCGCAGCCTCGCGGCCGATCCGGGCTTCGCGGGCCTGCCGGGCCGCGAAGATCACTGCGCCGATCGCGCCCAGCAGCCCGAGGGCGCTGACCGCGGTGGCGATGCCGGTGAGCTGCTCGGCCCAGTTCGGCATGAGCTGTCTCCCATCGATGGTCTGGCGCTCCGCCTCGGCGGATACGGCGGGCAAGTCAGTTTTGCAAAGCCCGGAGAGCAGATGGTCAGGGATGCCGCTCTCGCTACGACGGGCGC
>DASQIW010000144.1:0-62857 GCA_035631375.1 Streptosporangiaceae bacterium | reverse complement strand
AGCGTCGGCACGGCGAGCCAGGCGATGCCGCGGGCACCGCGTCGGCGGATGCAGAGCAGCCCGATCAGCAGCAGCCACGGCCACAGCAGGTAAAACTGCTCCTCGACGGCGAGCGACCACAGATGATCCAGCGGCTCCGGGGGGGCGAACCTGGCGAAGTACGACTGGTTTACCCCGATCAGGTACCAATTGCTCGAGTACGTCGCCGCAGCGGCTACCGCGCCCCGGAGGCTGCCGAGTCTCACCCGGTCGGCCACGGTGACCCAGGCGGTCACCACGACCAGCATGACGAACAATGCTGGCAGCAGCCGCCGGGCACGGCGGAGCCAGAAGTCCGGCAGATGCAGACGGCCAGTGGCGGTCCAGCGCCCAAGCAGCAGATCGGTGATCAGGTAACCGCTGAGCGTAAAAAACACGCCCACGCCGAGGAGACCGCCTGGCGCCCAGCTGAACTGCTCGTGGAACGCAATGACGGTGAGTACCGCGATGGCCCGGAGTCCGTCGAGCCCGGGCATATAGCGCTGGTCCGAGCCAACAGGCCTCGGCATGAGCTCCCCCCAGCGTGCTCGCGCACGTGCCCTGGGGAGGTACCCCGAGCCAGTTGATGACTACGTAAGGTACTTGGCAAGCTCCCGTTAATTACCGACCACGACGGTCGTGCTATGCCCCTCGGCGGGAAAAGCACTCGCCAGGGCGCGTGCGATGGCGGTCGCCCGGACCGCATAGCCGGCCGAGGTGTAGTGGATGCCGTCGGCGAGATGCCAGCCAGGCTGCACCATGCCGGCCCAGTTGAAGATCCGCATATTCGGGTAGAGCTCGCTGGCCCGGACCAGCGTTTCGTTCCATAGCTGCATGTTGGCCTCCGACCAGGGCCCGCTGGTCAGGTCGGTCTGCGCCGTCACCCAGAGGACCGGCTCGCCGTGGACGGCCGCCATCATCTCCTGCACTCGCGTCAGCATGCCGACGGCCGAGCCCGCCGCGACGTTGGCGGCGTCGTTGGTGCCGAGCGCGATCACCCAGCACCCCCGGAACCCTGCGCCGTACCACGCGGTGGCGACCCGGTAGCCGTTCTGCTGGCCAGCAAGCTCCTCGACGATCGAACGGCCGCCGGAAGCATCGATCTGCACGTGCCGGACGCCGACGTCGCGGAGCTGCGCGGCTAGTCGCTGCTTCGCATCGGGCAGCCACGACGCGGAGACCATGCCGACTGAGGTCGAGTCGCCGATGTGCGCGACCGAGGAGCACGAGGTGCGGGTAATCCCCAGCGATGCGTTGGGCCGCGGCGCTGCTACCGAGACGTGCGGCCGGGGGGCCGCAGCGGCCACGCCGTGGCTCGTCAAGACCCAGGCGGCCGCAGCGCTGACCACAGCGGCGGCGAGTGCCGCGGGGACGGCTGCGAGCAGGGCTGCGCGGCGACGGCCGGCCGGCCCGTTACCACGTCCTGTCGGGCGGGCGCCGGTGCCAGAACGCAAACGCATACACATCTCCGTTTTGGGGGTTTCTACCAGTTCGAACGACTGGACGCGGGGCAAGATTCCGGCTGGCCGGCGCGTTTGCAGCTGCAAGCACGCGAGTGCAACACTGGCGGTATGAGCCCGGTGAACGTAAGCGCCATCGGCGCTTACATCAGGGAGCAGCGCGAGCAGGCCAGGATCTCCCTGCGCCAGCTGGCGCAGTCGGCTGGGATTTCTAATCCATACCTCAGCCAGATCGAGCGCGGCCTGCGGCGGCCCAGCGCGGACATCCTGCAACAGATCGCGAAAGGCCTGCGAATCTCCGCAGAAGCCCTCTACGTGCAGGCGGGATTCCTGGAGGACCGGCCGCTCGGCTCGATCGTCCGCGAGGCGGTGCTCACCGATCGCGAGCTCACCGAGCGGCAGAAGCAGATGCTGATCGAGATCTACGACTCGTTCCGCAAGGAGACCGCCCTGGCTAGGGCCGCCGCCGGCGAACTCGATGATGATTCGGACGGGCCGGCCGGGACTGCGGAGCTGGCCTGGCCCGAGGACATCGGACCCGCCGCGCTCCGGGCCGGGTCTCGCAGACTCGCCATCGCCAGTGATCTCGAGCCGGACGAGCAGCAGGATGCCGACACCGACAGCGGGGGCGGGACGGTCCACCCGTTCCCGCGGCCTGGCCAGAGCGGGTAGCGTGACGTCGTGCCTATCACCAATCCGACCGCGCAGAGCGTAGTCTTCCTGTTTTTCTGGGCCTTGTCGGTTGCCGCCTTCGTCGTCGAATGCTGGGCGTTCATCGACGCCATCATCCGCCCGAAGGCCGCGTTCCCGGCGGCGGGCAAGCAAACCAAGCCGCTGTGGCTGCTGATTCTTGGCGTCGCCTTTGTCATCGGCCTCGCCGGGGCGCTCAGCTTGCTGAGCTTGATCAGTATCATCCCCATCGTCGCGTTCGTGGCGGCGGCTATCTACCTGATCGACGTCAGGCCCAAGGTCAGGGTGCTGAAGCCAGGCGCCCGCCAGGGCCCGTACGGTCCCTGGTAGCCTCCCGCCAGCGGATCGGAGTCGCCCGATGACCGAGGCGCAATGGCGCACGCACCGGCTTGAGCTTGCCGACCAGACCCTCCGCGAGTGGGACGCTGTGGTGCTGGACTCGGCTCCTGAGGGAATCGTGCTCGACCGCTCAGCCTTCTACCCTGGCGGTGGCGGGCAGCCGCCGGATGAGGGCGTGCTGTTGTGGGGCGGCGTCCAGACCCGGATCGCCGGCGCGCGCAAGGGCGACGATCTGTACCTGATCCCGGCCGAAGGTGACCCACTGCCACCGGCCGGCGCGGCGGTTCGCGGCGCCGTCGAAGACGACCGGCGGACGGCGCTGATGCGGACACACTCCGCCCTGCACGTGCTGTGCGGTGTCGTCTTTCGTGACTATGGTGCGCTCGTCACCGGCGGCAATATGGAGCCGCTGGTCGCCCGGATGGATTTCGACCTGCCGGAGCTGCCTGACGGCTTCCGCGACGCGGTCGAGGCCGCGTGCAACACCGAGGTGAGCGGCGACCGCCGGATCGACGTCCGGGTGCTGCCCAGAGCCACGGCGTTCGAGCTACCCGACATCATCAGGACGGCGACGAATCTCGTCCCGCCGGATGTCGAGGAGGTCCGGATCATCGACATCATCGGGCTCGACCAGCAAGCCGACGGCGGAACGCACGTAGCCAGCACGAAGCACATCGGGCGGATCGAGGTCGTCAAGATCGAGAACAAGGGCCGCGGTTTCCGGCGGCTCCGGATCAAGGTCGCCGACTAGGCCGTCGTCTGTTCGTCGAGGCCGAAGCTGATCACACGCTCCGGGTAGATGCGGATGACCTCGCCCGACATGCCGGAAGTCGGTGCCTGCTGGTCTCGCAGCGCCTCGGCCCGGCCGCGAATCTCCACGCAGCGGGGTCGCCACGGCTGAATAGACGCCAGGTCGTCGACCACGAAGGCGACTCGCGGATTGCCCGTCACATTCCGGAACTTCCGGCTGCGGCCCATGCTGCGGCCAAAGATGTCGATCGTGCCAAGTTCGGCGTTGAACCGGAAACCGACGGGATTGTTCTGTGGTGCCCCGTCCGCGTCCACGGTGGCGAGCCGGCCGAGCCGCTGGGTCGCCAGGTAGGCGACAACAGTGCTGGTGAGGCTATTGCTGGCACTGGCCATCTGGCAGATCTCCCTCGGCCTGGCAGGCCACGAAAGTCGGCATTCTGGTCCTCATCAGCGGCACACTCGTCAATGCAGGGGCAGGATGAGCAGGGCGGCCGGCAAGACCACGAGAGCCGCGGACACGGCCAGCACCAGGGCGGTGGCCGCGCCGTTCAGGACCGGGGGCGGCCGTAGCAGCCTGATCACCCGGGCAGCCACCTCGCATTCGGCCGGGGCCCCTGCTACGGCGAGCGCCCCGGTGGGCACGCCGCCGCCGCCCGCGGACCCGACGCGGAGCAACGCCGTGGCCAGCCCCCTGGCTGGCACCTGTCGGAGGACCCGGTCATCCGCGTGCATCTCCAGCAGCAGGCCCACGGCGCGGTAAGCCTGGGTAGTGATGCCAGCCCAGCTGAACGCCCGGAGCAGGGCCAGGAAGGGCAGCAGCACGAGGTCATGTCGTTCTCGCAGGTGGGCCCGCTCGTGCGCGAGGACGGCCGCCAGCTCGTCGGCATCCAGCAGGTCGAGTACGCCGGCGCTGATCACGATCTCGGGCCGCAGACCAGGCAGGCAGTAGGCGGCCGCAGCGGGATGGTCAACCACCAGCGCGCCCGGCACCTTCGGATCATCATGAGCGAGCAAGCTGAGCAGCTCTCGCTGTCGCTGCCGCGCACGCAGCACCGACGCGGTCGCCGCCAGCAGGATCCAGCACAGGACGGCGAGCAGCAGCAGGCCGGCAGCCAGACAGATCAGGCGCACCAGCCCTATCGCGGCTACGGGACGGGCATGGCCCGCCCGCACCAGGCTGGCCAGCCGCTCGAGCGCGCCAGCGCCTGCGACTGCGCCGTTACTGGTGACCGCGAATCCGATCAGGGTGCCAACGGCTGCGAGCCCCCAGCCGAGCCCGAGCGCCTGCCAGAGCAGAATCGCCGCCACCGGCGACCGGCGCGGCCACGACGCAGAGGCAAGTGCGCTGGCCGCCGGGATACAGCCGATGGCGAGCACGGCGAGAATGAGATCGGCGGCGGACACGCCTAACCCCGGTGCGCCTCGCCGAGCGTTCCGAGGGCCCGAAGCAGCGCCTGGGCCTCGGTACCGGACACGCTGCGGGCGAACCTCGCCAGCGCAGCCTGCCGGTCCCCGGTCTGGTCCAGGGCACTCAGCATGAGTTCGGTCACGTACGCTTCCCGGCTTTCGGCGGCACGGTAGTGCCATGCTCGCCCATTGCGCTCCCGTCGGGCGAAGCCCTTCTTGGCTAGCCGATCGAGGACGGTCATCACGGTCGTGTGCGCCAGGTCCCGATCGGTGAGCTGGCCGCTCACCTCGCGCACGCTGAGCGGGTCTGCAGCCTCCCAGAGCACGTCCATTATGGCGCGCTCCAGCTCACCAAGTCGGTTCACGCGGCAATTCTAACTTGGACGAATCAGACTCACTAGGCGGCCACCGATACCGGCGCCACCACCCGCGGCAGGCGCTGACAGGACCGGCTCGGCGCGCCAGATTAACCGTACTTATCACTAATAGTGAAGTATATCGGTGCTGCTGCCGCAGGCCGCCAGCCCGAGGGCGGCGCAGGCACAGCGAGTAGCTTCCTGGTCGCGCTAGCGTGCAACCGTGTCTGTCCCGCGTATCGGCGTGAGCGTCGATCTCGTCATCCTGACGATCCGGCGCGGTCGGCTGAGCACCCTGGCCTGGCGCAGGGACACCGAGCCGTACGCCGGGCTGCTAGGCCTGCCTGGCGGGTTCATCCGGCTGGACGAGGACTTGCCGGCCGCCGCGGCGAGGGTGCTCGCCGAGCGGGCAGGCCTGCCCGAGGCGCCGGTTCATCTCGAGCAGTTGAGCACCTATGGCTATCCGGACCGGGATCCGACCCGGCGGGCCGTCTCGGTGGCATACCTGAGTATCGCCCCCGACCTGCCGGCGCCTGATCAGCCACAGATGAGCTGGCAGCCAGTCGCCGGTCTGACTCAGATGGCCTTCGACCACGTCAGGATCCTGCAGGACGGGGTAGAGCGAGCCCGCTCAAAGCTCGAGTACACCTCGCTGGCTGCAGCGTTCTGCCGGGACGAGTTCACCGTCGGCGAGCTGCGCCGCGTGTACGAGATCGTCTGGGGTGCGGCCCTCGACCCGCGCAACTTCCACCGTAAAGTCACAGGTGCCCGAGACTTCCTGATCCAGACGGGCACCGTCACCACATCCGGCGGGCGTCCGGCCCAGCTCTACCGGCGCGGCAGCGCCGTCCTGCTCTACCCGCCCATGCTTCGGTCCCGTGACCAGGGCATCGGCCGGCGCCGCCCGGATAGCATCGAATTCCCGACGGCGAGCAGCTGAGGAGGGGGACTGTGTCAGCAGAGTCACCACGGTTCCGGGCGGTACTCGATCAGTTCGTGGGCTACAAGCCGGGCAAAGCGCCGACCCCAGCAGCGGCCAGCCGGACGTTCAAGCTCTCCTCGAACGAGTCGCCGTATGATCCGCTCCCGTCGGTCCGTGCCGTGATCGCGGCCGCAGCCAGCCAAGTCAACAGGTATCCGGACAACACCGCCGCCCAGCTCATCGACGCGATCGCAACAAGGCTGGACGTACCTGCTGAGCACGTCGCCGTGGGCTGCGGCTCGGTCGGGATCGCTCAGCAGTTGCTGGAGGCGGTAGGCGAGCCTGGCGCCGAGGTGATCTACGCCTGGCGCTCGTTCGAGGCCTACCCGTATCTCACCGACCTCGCCGGTGCCACCTCGGTGCCCGTCCCGCTGCGGGACTTCCGGCACGACCTGCCTGCCATGGCTGCGGCCATCACCGAGCGCACGAGGCTGATTTTCGTGTGCACGCCGAACAACCCGACAGGACCGGCCGTGCAGCGCGAGGAGCTCACCGACTTCCTCGACCAGGTACCAGCCGACTGCCTGGCCGTCCTCGACGAGGCATACGTGCAGTACGTCCGCGATCCGCAGGTGCCTGACGGGCTGAGCCTGTATAAGAGCCGCCCCAACGTTGCCGTCCTGCGCACCTTCTCCAAGGCGTACGGGCTGGCCGGGCTGCGGGTCGGCTACCTGGTCGGGCACGAGCCGGTGGCGGCAGCTGTCCGCAAGACCATGTTGCCGTTCACGGTGAATTCGATCGCGCAGGCCGCGGCAATCTCGTCGCTGGCGGCCGAGTCCGAGCTGCTGGAACGGGTGGAGCTGGTGGTCAAGGAGCGCGACCGGGTCCGGCACGAGCTAGTCGGGCAGGGCTGGACAGTGCCTGCGAGCGAAGCCAACTTTGTCTGGCTGCCGCTCGCTGACCGGTCGGCAGAATTCACCGGCCACTGCGACGCAGCCGGGGTCAGCGTCCGGCCGTATCTGCCCGATGGGGTCCGGGTTACCGTCGCCGACCCGGAGGCGAACGATGCATTCCTCGCGGCGGCAGCCAGCTACCCGCACCGGGCGTGACGCCGCTCTGCCCGCTTTCGTGCGCACCCGTGCGTGCGCGCGCTGCTTCCTGGCTGGCGTTCTTTCACGGTCACCACGCATACAGCGCGTCATTACCGCAACACGTAGCGCGTATTGGCTGGCTTTCCCAACAATGGGCTCGATCGGCACGGACGACCTCAAACATCGCCGTTGACATAACCGGCAACAGTGCGCTTGCGAGCTTGTTGGCGGGGTAGATAGGGCCGCATGATTAAGCGACTGTTGCAATTCATCGAGCAGCTGACCTATGGCATGCGCCGGTCCAGCCTGCCCGACGGATTCCCGTTCTGGGGATTCACCGATCCTCGCATCGGTGATTTGACCGCCACCGATCGCCGCGTCTTTGGCCACACCCCGCGCTTGCATGGCGCGGGCGACTGGCGCTGCACGTGCGGCAGGCCGCTCTCAGACGGGTCGCGCGGCAAGGGTCGCACTGCTGCGCGTGACGCCATGCGCAGCCACCGGCTCGACCTGAACCACCCCGAGGACGCGATCGTGGAAATTCTCGGTTCAGGGGCAGAAATGGACACCGAGTACGCCGCCTAGGACTCGGATCTCACCAGTTCATCGCCCGGCCATTGCCGGGTTTCCGCGGCCAGACAAGGATCCCCGATAACGCCACGAGCGGCGTGGCGCAGTCAACGCTAGCCGGCGACCTCTTCGACGATCTCGGCTCCGAGCGTGGACAGTCGCGAGGCGACCGAAGCGTGCCCGCGGTCGATCAGGTAGCCGGGCGCCACCACGGTCTCCCCGCTGGCCGCCAGGCCCGCGAGGATCAGTGCGATGCCGCTGCGCAGATCGTGGGCGACGACCTCGGCTCCGTGCAGCGGCGTGGGGCCGTGCACGAGCGCGACATCTCCTGCCACCTCGACCTTGGCGCCCATCTTGTTGAGCTCCTCGGCCAGCATGTACCGGCCGTCGAAGATCGTCTCCCTGATGTAGCTGGTGCCGTCCGCGAGGCACGACAGCGCCATGATCGGCGACTGCAGGTCAGTGGCGAAGCCCGGGTACGTGTCGGTGATCACGTTGATCGGCCGCAGCTGACGGTCGCGGCAGACCTGCAGGATCGCGCCATGAGTGGCGAAGTCCACGCCCATCTGCTCCAGCTTCCACCGGGCGACACCGAAGTTCTCAAGCGAGGCGCCGACCAGGCTGATCTCGCCGCCGGTGATCGCAGCGGCCATCGCGAACACGCCCGCGTCGATCCGGTCCGCCATGACCGTGTGCTCCACGGCCGTCAGCTCCGAGACGCCTTCCACCGTCACGAAGCCGGTCCCGCCGCCGGTGATCCGCGCGCCCATCTTGGTGAGGAACGCGATGACGTCGAGGACCTCGGGCTCGAGAGCGGTGTTGTCGATGATCGTCGTTCCGGGCGCCAGCGAGGCGGCCATGATGAGGTTCTCGGTGCCGGTGTGCGAGGGAGTGTCCAGGTAGAGGTGCGCGCCGCGGAGTCTGTCCGCCTTGATGCGGATGACGTTGTCACCCTCCTCGACAATGGCGCCGAGCCGGGCAAACCCGCGGTAGTGGAAGTCGAGGGTCCGGGTGCCGAGGTTGCAGCCGCCGATGCCCTCGATCGTCGCCTCGCCCAGCCGGTGCAGCAGCGCAGGCACGAAGAGCACCGAGGCGCGGAACCGCCGGGCGATCTCGGCCGGCAGCACGGAGCTGGTCAGCTCGGACGCGTCGACTACCAGCGTCCGTTCCGCCTCATGGAACTTGACGTCGGCGCCCACTGCCTGCGCCAGCTCGACGGCGCGCTGGACGTCCTCGATCACCGGGACGTTGCGCAGGACCGTCCGGCCCTTCTCCGCCAGCAGGGACGCCGCGATCATCTTCAGCGCGGCATTCTTGGCACCCTGCACGAATACAGTGCCCTGGAGCGGATTACCGCCCCGGACGATGTAGCGGGAAGCTGGGCCGCTCGTCGTCATCGTGATGGAACTCCTGTCGGCTCGCTGCATCGCCCGGCCGTCCGCCTTGAGCACCGGTGCATCTGCCCTTACAGACGGCTGGCAACCGTTGAAGTTGCCCGCTTGTGGCGACGTCAAGTATTCCACTGCCATCGAGCCCCCCAGACCATGACGCCAGTGTTACGTAACGTATCTGACGGACCTCGTAATGTAATGAATAGGGTGACCGGCTAGAAGTCCCAGGGCAATCCGGTGATACGCTCGTACGCCGCCACGTACGTCTGCCGGGTTTGCTCGACTATTTCGTCTGGAAGCGCCGGCGGCGGCTCGCCACTGACGCGGTCCCAGCCGGAAGCCGGCGACGTCAGCCAGTCCCGGACAATCTGCTTGTCAAAAGACACCTGGCTATGGCCTGGCTGCCATGACTCGGCCGGCCAGAACCTGGATGAGTCCGGGGTGAGTACCTCGTCACCGAGACGCAGTGTCCCCTCCGAGTCGACCCCAAACTCGAACTTCGTATCGGCGACGATGATGCCCTGGGCGGCCGCCAGGTCGGCGCCCCGCTGGTAGACAGCGAGGGTGATCCTGGCGAGCTCAGCGGCGGTGTCCGCGCCGACGAGGCGGCAAGCTCAGCCGCCGTCAGGTTCTCGTCATGCTGGCCCTCCGGTGCCTTGCTGTCCGGATCGAAGATGGGCTCGGGCAGCCGTGACCCGTCGGTCAGGCCGGCCGGGAGCGCGACGCCCGCGATGGCGCCGTCGCGACGGTAGTCGGCGAGGCCCGTCCCGGTCAGGTAACCGCGTGCCACGCACTCCACCGGCAGCATGGACAGAGGCCGGCATGCCATGGCCCGGCCGGCGAACTGCTCAGGCACTGGGGCGTCCACGAGGTGGTTGGGCACGATGTCGGCGAGCCGGCTGAACCACCATTGAGAAAGCCGGGTCAGAATTTTGCCCTTATCTGGGATAGGCGTTTGGAGAACATAGTCGAAGGCAGAGATGCGGTCGGTGGCGACGAGCAGCACAACCCCGTCGTCCGTCTGATACAGCTCTCTGATTTTGCCGGAGTAAATGTGCCGAAGTCCGGGCGTCACAGCAGCTTCTCCAGGCGCTCGAAAACGGAGCCGAGCCGCCGGACGAAGTACCAGGGCGTGCAGATCTCGTCCAGCCGCGCCTCGTCGAGTTCCTGGCCGCTGCTCGCGGCGTGCGCGCGCAGCGTCTCCCGGAACGGCACGCCGGACTGCCAGGTATCCATGGCGGCGCCCTGGACGAGCGAGTACGCGTCCTCACGGGCCATCCCCGCCGTGACCAGCTCGAGTAGCACGGCCGAGGTATAGATGAGGCCATGACTTGACTCAAGGTTTGCCAGCATCCGGGCTGGGTCGACCGTCAGGCCGGCCATCATCCAGGTGGTCTCAGCCAGCAGGTAGTCCGTACCGATCGCCGCATCAGGCAGCGCCACCCGCTCCGTCGAGGAGTGCGAGATATCCCGCTCATGCCACAGCGCGATGCCCTCCAGGACCGGGACAACCTGGGCGCGGACTACCCTGGCCAGCCCGCAGATGCGCTCGGCCCGGACCGGGTTGCGCTTGTGCGGCATCGCCGAGGAGCCCTTCTGGCCCGTTCCGAAGGGCTCGGCCAGCTCTCTGACCTCGGTTCGCTGGCCGTGCCGGACCTCCAGCGCGATGGCGTCGCAGACGCTCGCGATCAGCGCCAGCACGCTCACCCACTCGCCGATCCCATCGCGCAGGACCACCTGAGTAGCCACGTCCGCTGGCCGGAGTCCCAGCTCGGCGAGCACCTCCGTCTCGATCGACGGGTCGATGTTGGAGTAGGTTCCGACCGGCCCGGAAAGCTTGCCAACCGCCACCGACTGACGCGCGCGCAGCAGCCGGTCCCTGCACCGGTGCGTCGCGAACGCGAAGTCCGCGACCCGGTGGCCCCAGACGTCGGGCTCTGCGTGGATGCCATGGGTCCGGCCGACCCGGATTGTGGCCCGGTGCGCCAGCGCGTGCTCCCGCAGCACCTGCAGCAATTCTTCGCAGCGGGCCGTCAGTAGGTCGGTTGCCTCGGTTAGCTGCAGCGCCAGGCCGGTGTCGACGAGGTCGGAGGAGGTCATGCCGTAGTGGACATAAGCGGCCGCCTCGCGCGGCGTGGTGTTGTTGGCCCAGGCCGACAGGAACGCGATCACGTCGTGGCCGGTGACGGCCTCGAGGGCGGCCACCTGCTCCGGCGTCGGTGGCGAGGCGGCGGCGACCGGCCCGACCGCGTCCGCCGGAACGGCGCCGGCCTTCGCCTGGGCAGCAAGCACAGCCGTCTCGACCTGGCACCACAGCTCGTACTTATGCGCCTCGCTCCAGACGTGGCCCATGTCCGGCAGCGTGTAGCGGTCTATCACGTGACTATCCTCCCGCATCCCGGCCGACCGGGCCTGGTGGCTCCCGGCCGAGGGCCCCTTGGCCGAGGGCCCCCCGACCGAGCGCCCCCTCAGCGAGTAGCGGCGCCACCAGCACCACGGCCACCACGACGAGCTGAACGTCCAGCCCGGCGACTGCGCCGACCGCGATGGTGGCCAGCGCCAGGGCCGCGGCAAGCACCCGCAGCCAGACCGGACCTATCCGCAGATGCCGCCTGATGGCCGCGTTGCCACCCAGGAACAGGGCCGCCCCGCAGGCGAGGACCGCTGTCTGGCCGACCGAGGCGCTCGCCGCGCCGATGCGCGTGAACGCCATGAGCACCCCGGCAGCCAGCCCCACCAGGCCAAGCAGCAGAGGGATGAAGCCGTAGAAGAAGGCGCTGAGGGCGATTGCGGGTCGGCGGGCGGGGCCCACCCGGAGCAGCGCGAGTTCGGCGCGCTCGTCGTCGCCTGAGCCGAAAACGATCCACCACAGCGCGGCCGCCACAACGAGGCCGAGCAGGGCGATCCCCAGTAACGTCCAGTTGGCGCCGCCGGGCCGGCTGACCGGCCCGGCCGCGCCGATCCCGACGGCGGCCACGGACTCGCCGACGGCGACGATCAGCAGCGCACTGTGCCGCTCGACGAAGTGGGCGGGCCGCAGGTGGAACAACCCGGCCGGATGCACGATCAGGGGCGAGCCGAGCTGGACGGCCAGCGCCGCGACCCAGAGCACGTATGCGGCCGTATCGGCGTTGCCGCCCGGCCCGTGCAGCAGCCCGGCAATGATGACGAGCAGAGCCGACGCAATGTTGAAGGGGGCGACCCGGATGATGTTGGTGTTCACCCGGTAGTACAGGAACGCGTGCACGACGACGACGATCAGGTAGCCGAGACCCAGCACCACGCCGTAGCTGCCGAATCCGGCCGGAATCGCGATACCGACGACCAGGAAGCCTGCCATGCCGGCCAGCAGGCCGATCCGCTCCGCGGTGTGGACAGGCGGCCTGGTGTTCGTCAGCCACGCATAAGCCCCGTACATCCACCACAGCAGGCCGAAGATGAGCAGCACTTTGCCGACTGTCAGCCAGGACAGCTGTGTCGCCAGTACGGACGTCAGCTGCGTCAGCGTGAACGCGAACACCAGATCGAAGAAGATCTCCAGCGTGCTGACCCGCAGCGGTGGCTCGGTCGCATCATCTGTCTGGCCTGGCGGCGCCTCGGACCAGCCCCCGGCCGCGCCGCCCTCAGTCATGTCCGCGGGCTGGTACCGGGCGCAGGCATGGCCGCGATGTCGGGGCGGAACCATCCGCCGCGCATCCGGATGAGCGAGGCTGCCTCGTAAGCGCGGGTACGTGCCGTCGGGAGATCGCCGGCGCTGCCGACGACGTTGAGGACCCGGCCGCCGTTCGCGGTCACGCGGCCTGCGCCGTCGCTGGCCGTCCCGGCGTGCAAGACATAACAGCCGGGAACGTGGCCGGCATCGGCGAGTCCCTCGATCAGGTCGCCGCGGACCGGGCTATCTGGGTACCCCTCGGCGGCGATGACGACTGTGACAGCGGCGCCGGGCAGCCAGCTGAGCTGGCCTGCGGCCGCCAGGTCGCCGGCTGCGGACGCGGCCAGCAGGCCGCCGAGCGGGGTATCGAGGCGGTCGAGCATGACCTGCGTCTCCGGGTCGCCGAACCGGGCGTTGAACTCGACGACCCGCGATCCGCGCTCCGTCAGGCACAGCCCGACGTACAGCAGCCCGCTGAACGGCCGACCGATCCGGCGCAGTTCCGCCAGCGTCGGCGTGACCACCGTCGACATTGTTTGCTCGGCGAGGTCGTGGGGTGCCCACGACAGCGGCGTGTAGGCGCCCATACCGCCGGTGTTCGGGCCCTCGTTCCCTTCGTGGGCCCGCTTGTAGTCCTGGGCCGGCTGCAGTGCCACGGCGTCGGTGCCGTCGGCGAGCGCGAAGACTGAGACCTCGGGACCGTCGAGGAACTCCTCGATCACGACGGTGCCGGTAACCCCGGCGTGGGCAAGGGCCTCGGCCCGGTCGGTCGTGACGACGACACCCTTGCCCGCGGCGAGCCCGTCGGCCTTGACCACGTAGGGCGGCCCGAACTCAGCGAGCGCGGCGGCCACCTCGGACTCGGTCCGGCAGGTCCTGGCGGCCGCCGTCGGCACGCCGGCCGCGGTCATGACCTGCTTGGCGAACGACTTGGAGCCCTCGATCATGGCCGCGCCCTGGCGGGGGCCAAAGCAGGCGAGGCCGGCTTCGCGGACCGCGTCCGCGACGCCGGCCACGAGCGGCGCTTCCGGGCCTACGACGACGAGGTCGGTGGCGAGCTTCTGCGCCAGCGCAGCGACCTCGGCTGGGCTGGTCGCCGCCACGTCATGCAGCTCGGCGAGCTCGCCGATACCCGGATTGCCGGGCGCGGCGTGGAGGTCTGCGACCTCGCCGTCCCTGGCCAGCGCCCGGACCAGCGCGTGTTCGCGGCCGCCGGACCCGATGACCAGAATGCGCACGACCCAGAGCCTACCGGCCGGGTGGCCATCGGTCCGGGCTCGCAGCCCGCCGGGCTCATCCTGTCCGGCGCTGTCGGCGTCAGAGCACCTCACGCAGCTGAACGATCTGGTCCCGGCGCGGCCCGACGCCGATGGCCGCGACCGGGGCGCCGATCATGTCCTCGACGGCCCGCACGTAGCGCTGGGCGTTCTTCGGCAGATCGGCGAAGTCCCTTGCCTCGGAGATGTCCTCCCACCAGCCGTCCAGGTACTCGTAGACGGGCCGTGCGTGGTGGAAGTCGGTCTGGGTCATCGGCACCTCGTCGTGGCGGACACCGTGCACGTCGTAGGCGACGCAGACCGGGACCTTCTCCAGCCCGGACAAGATGTCGAGCTTCGTGATGAAGTAATCAGTCAGACCGTTGACACGAGTCGCGTACCGGGCAATCACGGTGTCCAGCCAGCCGGTGCGGCGCGGCCGCCCGGTCGTCACTCCGTACTCGCCGCCGGTCTTGCGCAGCCACTCGCCCTGATCGTCGGTGAGCTCAGTAGGGAACGGTCCGGCGCCGACCCGGGTGGTGTAGGCCTTGAGGATGCCGACCACCCTGGTGATCCGGGTGGGGCCGATGCCCGAGCCCGCGCAGGCACCGCCTGCGGTCGGCGAGGACGACGTCACGAACGGGTACGTGCCGTGGTCCACATCAAGCAGGGTGGCCTGCGCGCCCTCGAGAAGGACCACCTGTCCGTCATCAAGTGCCTTGTTGAGCACCAGCCCCGTGTCAGCGATGTACCGGCCGATCCGGTCGGCGAAGCCAAGGTACTGGTCGGCGACGTGGTCGGCGTCGATGCCGCGGCGGTTGTAGACCTTGGCCAGGACCTGGTTCTTCTCTCGCAGCACGAGCTCGAGCTTCTGGCGCAGGATGCCGGGGTCAAACAGGTCCTGCATCCGGATGCCGACCCGCGCCGCCTTGTCGCTGTAGGCAGGTCCGATGCCACGGCCGGTCGTGCCGATCCGCGCGTTACCGAGGTAGCGCTCGGTGACCTTATCCAGCGCGACATGGTGCGGCATGATCAGGTGGGCGTCGGCGGAGATGAGCAGCCGATCCCGCCACACTCCGCGCGCCGCGAGCCCGTCGATCTCCGCGATCAGCACCTCGGGGTTGATCACGACCCCGTTGCCGATGACTGACGTCGCGTGGTCCGACAACGCTCCGGACGGCAGCAGGTGGAGCGCGTAGCTCTCGTCGCCGATGACGACGGTGTGACCGGCGTTGTTGCCGCCCTGGTAGCGGACCACGTAGTCGACGTGGTCGCCGAGCAGGTCGGTGGCCTTGCCCTTGCCCTCGTCGCCCCACTGAGCGCCGACGATCACGATGGCGGGCATGTCGCAGCCTCCTCCCACCGGACGAAAGCCCCAGGGCCAGCGTCATTGCGGAGCTGCAAGCGCGGCACAGGGGCTCTTGCACAACGATGCTACCGGCCGGGCCCGGCGCTGACCCGTCGACGTCGCCCAGTCAGGCTGATAACCACGACGTCCAGGCCAGGAATGCGGTCGAAGTGGTGCAGATTGAGGTTTCCTGTGGAAGCGTCTGGAAGAGCTCAGGACGCCGAGTCAAGCGCAGCCGCGCCGGCCGGGCTGGCCTCGGCCAGGAAGTCCCGGCACCGGACAGCCTCGTCGTCCTCGCCGATCGCGGCCGCAGCCAGCCCCAGCAGGTGCAGCGCGCGCAGGAACCCCTGATTCGGCTCGTGCTCCCACGGCACCGGCCCGAACCCGCGCCATCCCGCCCGGCGCAGCTGATCAAGGCCGCGGTGGTACCCAGTCCGGGCAAACGCATAGGCGGCCACCGGCTCGCCATCGGCCAGCGCACGCCCCGCTAGCGCAGCCCAGGCAGCGGAGTAGCTCGGGAATTGCGCCGCCACCTGGGTCGGGTCACTGGCCACCGCCAAGGCGGCACGGGCCTTGTCATCGGCCGGAAGATACGTGGCGGACGGGCCGCCGAGCAGGTTCTCGTGCATGTGCCCCTCCGGCCGGTCAGATCTGCTTGCCGGCCGCCAGCAGGTCCTCGCACGCCTGGACCACCCGGCGGGCCATCGACTCCTCGGCTGCCTTGCCCCAGGTCCGCGGGTCGTAGGCCTTCTTGCTGCCCACGCCTCCGTCGACCTTGAGCACGCCGTCGTAGTTGCTGAGCATGTGGCCGGCCACCGGGCGCGTGAAGGCGTACTGGGTATCGGTGTCGACGTTCATCTTGACGACGCCGTAGCCGATGGCCTCGCGGATGTCGGCCAGGTCTGACCCGGATCCGCCATGGAAGACCAGATCGAAGGGCTTGTCCTTGCCGTACTTGGTGCCGACCGCGTCCTGGATGTCCTTTAGGATCGCGGGCCGCAGCCGGACATGCCCTGGCGCGTAAACGCCGTGCACGTTCCCGAAGGTGGCGGCCAGGATGTAGCGCCCACGCTCACCCAGGCCCAGGGCCTCAGCGGTGGCCAGGGCGTCTTCGGGCGTGCTGTACAGCTTTTCATTGATTTCGCCGACGACACCGTCCTCCTCGCCGCCGACGACGCCGATCTCCATCTCCATCACCACATGCGCCGCAGCGCACCTGTCCAGGAGCTCGGTGGCAATCTGCAGATTCTCGGCCAGTGGCACGGCCGAGCCGTCCCACATGTGCGACTGGAACAGCGGCTCCTCGCCGCGGGCTACCCGCTCGGCGGAGATCTCTACCAGCGGCCGCATGTACCCGTCGAGCTTGTCCTTGGGGCAGTGGTCGGTGTGCAGGGCGACGTTGACCGGGTACTTGGCGGCGACCGTGTGGGCGTATTGCGCGAGGGCCACCGCGCCCGTCACCATGTCCTTCACCGTCGAGCCCGACAGGTAGTCGGCACCTCCGGTGGAAACCTGGATGATTCCGTCGCTCTGCGCCTCGGCGAACCCGCGCAGAGCCGCGTTCAGTGTCTGGCTTGAGGTGACGTTGATCGCAGGGTAAGCAAAACCCTGCTCTTTCGCCCGGTCGAGCATCTCAGCGTAGACCTCTGGCGTCGCGATCGGCATGACGGAAAATCCTCTCCTGACTTGAGTCAGTGCCAGTATCGCCGAGGTGCCGGGCGGGCCCAACTCGACCGTCCTGACTTACCTGCATTCCCTGGCGGCAACCGCTGCCAGGGCTACGCTTCGAGCATGGGACGCCATGATGCGGACCCTGCCGATCGTCGCCGCTACACCGGCATGGTGCTGCTTTCTGCGGTTGTTCTGACCTTGCTCATCATCGGTGTGGTCGCGCTCCGTGCGCTATCACACGGCTAGCTCAGACCGAGATCAGCTATCTCGAAGGCGGGCAGGTACTCCAGGCCGCGGTCGGTGATCGCGCGCCGGGCGCCGCGCTCGACGATGACGGCTACGCCTACGACTTCGGCACCGGCCTCGGTCAGCGCATCGACCGCCGTCAGGACCGAAGCGCCGGTCGTGGAGGTGTCCTCTACCGCCAGGACGCGTCGGCCGGCAACCTCGGGACCCTCGATCCGGCGCTGGAGTCCGTGCGCCTTCTCGGTCTTGCGCACGACGAAAGCGTCGAGCTTGCGGCCGCGGGCTGCGGCAGCGTGCAGCATCGCGGTGGCGACTGGGTCGGCGCCGAGGGTCAGGCCGCCGACCGCCTCATAGCCGAGGGGCGCCGTCACGTCCAGCATGACCTGGCCAGCCAGCGGTGCCGCGCGGCCGTCCAGCAGCACCCTCCGCAGGTCGATATACCAGTTCGCCTGCTGCCCCGACGAGAGTGTGACCGCGCCATGGACGATCGCTAGCTCCCTGATCAGGGCGAGCAGCTCAGCCCGGCGGTCGGCGGCGTCGGTCACGACAGCCGAGCCTACCGGGCCGGGGTGGCCGATCTTGTGCTGGTCAACCCAGCTGCGGGCACCTGGTAGTTTCTGCGGGCCGGGGCGTGGCTAAATGACCGGATTCGCCGGCCGATCAGATGCGCAAATGCGCTGAACAAGCTGCACAGATGCTGGTCTGGCGGATAACTCAACGATCCGCGCTATCTGCCACGGCTACGGCTGTGCGCTGGTAACGTCACGCGCAAGGGGAAGGACGGTGTCGCGTTGGATCGCTGCGCGCTGTTCGTGGACGCTGGCTACGCGCTGGGCGACGGCGCGCTTGCTGTTCACGGCACTCGCAATCGTGACTCGGTTTCCTGGGACTATGCGGGCCTGTTGAAGTTGCTCAGCAGTCTGTCCAGGGACCGGACGGGGCTGCCGCTGCTGCGCTGTTACTGGTACGACGGTGCGGGGGCGGGCAGCCGGGCGGCAGAGCACGACGCGCTGGCCGACCTGCCAGGGGTCAAGCTCAGGCTGAGCAAGGCCAGGCCCAGCCGCAAGGATGGCGTCGACGCCGAGATGCGCAGGGACCTGACGGCGCTCGCTCGCAACAGGTCGGTGACCGACGTGATCATTGTCAGCGCCGAGGAGGACCTCGCCTCCGTGATCGCGGAGGTGCAGGAGTTCGGTGTCCGGGCTGTGCTCCTGCACATCGGCCTCGACGGAAGCTGGGCAGGATCGCGTGCGCTCCGGCAGGAGTGCGATGAGGTTATCGAGATCTCCGCCGGCCACCTGCGCCCCTACGTTGACCTCATAGCAGGCGCGGAGCCGCAGCTCGCGGCCATCGGCTACCGGGAACTGCCAGCCGGTGCCCAGCAGGTCAGCGGTCCGCACGCCGTGCCAGAGTCGGCCGGTCCGCGCCTGTTCGACTCGCCGTCACGCACCGGGTATGAGCAGGCCGCGCAGCTGGCGAGTGTGGATGGTCACGCCCACGACCCACGGAACGGCCTGCCGAGCTCGGACCTGCGCGCGGCCTCGGTTCACGACAGCCAGGCCATGCAGCCCGGCCAGCCGCAGGCGGCAGTCTCGTATCACCGGCCCGACGTGAGCGGTCCGGGCCTCGGCGTCACGGCTGACGCGGGCATGGGCCAGGCGGCATTTGGCGGGTCCGACGGCGCGCACTCGGCCAACGGCCACGGCGGTGCCGGCCAGGCGCACGACTTCTCCCAGCGTGGCGGGCCCCCCGACATGCGCCCGCACGGTGGCCCGGCCATGGGCGCCGGAATGGACCAGCAGGCGATGGGCCTGCGGAACTCACCGGGTCCGGGCGGATTTGGCGCGCACGCGCTGCCAGGCACCAGCATGGGCGACGGCCTGTCAGGCAACGGCAACGGTGTCACCCGGACCGGCGGGCACGCCCGTGGTCTGCAGCCTGCTGGCGGAGCGGTCAACGGCGTGCCGGGCAACGGTGTGCCGGACAACGGTATGCCGGGCAACGGTATGCCCGGGCCGGGCTTGTCCGGCTCTGGCCTGCCCGCCCACGGGGTGCCAGGCAACGGCCTGCCGGGCGAGCCGCCGCCGCCGGTATTGCAGCCTGGTGTGATCGGCCAGGGCGGATCTGCCGGCGGGCCGCACCACGAGCTCTCTGGCCATCCCTTCCCGCCAGTCGGCCCCGGCCAGCAGCCGCCCACGGGACAGCCGCAGCCAGGGCAGCGACCGCATGCTCTGCCGCCGCCCCAGCAGCAGGTAATGCCGGATCTGCCGCAGTCGGCCCAGGCTCTGCCGCAAGCGGCACCCCCGAGCGCGGGCCAGCACAGCGTCCGTGAGCTGGCCGTTCAGCAGAATGGTCTGGCCCCTTTCGACAGCCAGCGACCGGCTTTGCCGCAGCGCCAGCTCCCGGCTGCCAACGGCCTGCCCTACGGCCAGGACCGCGGCGCGCCCTATCCGGGTCAGCTGTCGGCGTCGCCGCAATTCGGGGGCCCGGTCGGCGAGCAGCCGTACGGATCAGGCTCCTACGGGGCACCGCAGCCGAGCGCCCCGCCGGCTGCGCAGTTGCCGGTGGGCGAAGCGGTTCAGTCGGCGCACGCGGAGGGATTCGGGTTCGGCGAGGCCGTCGCGAGAGACGCTCCGGCGCTGTGGCTTGAGGCTGTGCTGGCCAGAAAGCCGCGGATGCCGTCTGACCTCGAGGCGAGGCTGTTGCAGGGCTCGGCGCTGCCGATCGACTCCCTGCTCCATGACGAGGTCAGGCACGCGCTGCGGCGCGGGTTCTGGGATGCGCTCGAGCGGTCCCGCCACTAGCCGTGGCAGCGGCCGCCGAGCGGCGCTGAAGCGGGTTAGGGACGGCCGGTCAGAACACTCCTGCTGAGGCTCTCGGCCAATTCACCAGCTGTGCATGGCGCCCGTCGTTCTTGATACCAAAGCCATTACAGGTGCGTTGTCAGGCACATTGAGTTCGATTCCCGGATACGTTGGTTACGTGCCGTCACTGAGCCGGGAGATATTCGATTCGCTCGAATTCGACGCAGCGGCCAGCGGTGATCACGCGGCTGCTGCGCGAGCGATGACCAGGCTCGCGACGGTCGGCACGGAGACAGCCGGTATGCCGCGAGCAGAGGCCTTCCTTCGCACGGCCGATCAGTGGCTCCTGGCCGACGACGCGGGGGAGGCGGCCGACTGGTACCGGCGAGCCCTCTCCGATGGCGGTCAGGTTTCCGTCGACCCGCGGGTGGGACTGGCCCGCGCATTGTTCGGCGTCGGCCGCGACGCCGAGGCGCAGCGACTCCTCAGCGCGCTGGCGGCCGAGCGGCCGGGCGATCCGCGGACCTGCGATCTCACGGCCGAACTGCTGCTCGACCGCGGTGATGTGATGGGCGCGCTGGGCTGGGCAACAACCGGAGTAGAGCTCTGCCTCGCCGCGGGTCAGCCGCTTGACCCCTCGGAGTCTGAGCTGCTGCTGCTGCTTAGGCTCCGCTACCGGATCCGCAACGACCTCGGTTTGCCCGAGGACGACTACGACGCCATGCTGGACAAGGCCTAGCCCGCCAGGTCGGGCTAGATCGCGTGGCCCGCTGCCGCGCGTTCCGGCCCGACCCGCAGCGCGTCAGCTGCTTCGTCGAGGTCAACGACCACCGTGTCGCCGTCAGTGACCTCCCCGGCGATCAGCTCGCGCGCGAGCTTGTCACCGATCGACGACTGAATGAGCCGCCGCAGCGGCCGGGCCCCGTACACCGGGTCGAAGCCGGTGACCGCCAGCCACTCCCTGGCCGCTGGCGTCACACTCAGCGTGAGCCGCCGACCCGAGAGCCGGGCGCCGAGCCGGCTGACCTGGAGATCCACGATCCTGGTGAGCTCCTCCATGGTCAGGGCGTCGAAGACGATGACGTCATCGAGCCTGTTCAGGAACTCGGGCTTGAACGTCGCCCGGACAACCGCCATGACCTGCTCGGTGGTCTCCGTGTCGGACAGCGTCGGGTCGGCGATGAAGTGCGACCCGAGGTTCGACGTCAGGATCAGGATCGTGTTACGGAAGTCCACGGTCCGGCCCTGACCGTCGGTCAGCCGCCCGTCGTCCAGCACCTGCAGGAGGATGTCGAAGACCTCTGGGTGCGCCTTCTCCACCTCATCAAGCAGCACGACGCAGTAGGGCCGACGCCGGACCGCCTCGGTCAGCTGGCCGCCCTCCTCGTACCCGACGTAGCCGGGCGGAGCGCCGACCAGCCGCGCCACCGAATGCCGCTCGGAGTACTCGCTCATGTCGATCCTGATGATCGCCCGCTCGTCGTCGAACAGGAACTCGGCGAGGGCCTTGGCCAGCTCGGTCTTCCCCACGCCAGTCGGGCCGAGGAACAGGAACGAGCCCGAAGGCCGGTCCGGGTCGGAGATCCCGGCCCTAGACCGCCGGACGGCGTCCGATACCGCCTGCACCGCGCGTCGCTGACCGACGAGCCGGTTGCCCAGCTCCTCCTCCATCCGGAGCAGCTTGCCAGTCTCGCCCTCCATCAGGCGGCCAGCCGGGATACCGGTCCAGGACGACACCACGTCCGCCACGTCGTCGGGTCCGACCTCCTCCTTGACCATCGGCGCCTCGGCTGGAACGGCCGAGGACCTGCCGCCGTCCTCACTGGCCGCTGCGGCCGCCTCGGCTAGCTGCCGTTCCAGCGCCGGGATCTCGCCGTACATAAGCCGGGACGCGGTCTCGAAGTCAGCGTCGCGCTGCGCCCGCTCCGCCAGCCCGCGCAGGTCGTCGAGCTGCTTCTTGAGCTCGCCAACCTTGTTGAGGCTGGACTTCTCCCGGTCCCAGCGAGCCACCAGCGCGGTGAGCTGCTCCTGCTTGTCCGCGAGGTCTGCACGCAGGCGCTCGAGTCGCTCGCGGCTGGCGGCGTCGTTCTCCTTAGCGAGCGCCATCTCCTCCATCTTGAGCCGGTCGACGGCGCGCTGAAGCTCGTCGATCTCGACCGGCCGGGAATCGATCTCCATCCGGAGCCTGGACGCGGCCTCATCGATGAGGTCAATAGCCTTGTCCGGCAGGAAGCGTCCGGTGATGTACCGATCCGACAGCGTTGCCCCCGCAACCAGCGCGGCGTCGGAAATCTGGACCTGGTGGTGGGCCTCATACCGGCCCTTCAAGCCGCGCAGGATGGCGATGGTGTCCTCGGCCGACGGCTCGCCCACGAGCACCTGCTGGAACCGCCGCTCGAGGGCCGGGTCCTTCTCGATCCGCTGGCGGTACTCGTCCAGCGTGGTCGCGCCCACCATCCGCAGCTCGCCCCGGGCGAGCATCGGCTTGAGCATGTTGCCGGCATCCATCGCGCCCTCAGCGGCGCCCGCCCCGACCACGGTGTGCAGCTCGTCGATGAAGGTGATGATCTGGCCTTCGCTCCCCTTGATTTCGTTGAGGACAGCCTTGAGGCGCTCCTCGAACTCGCCTCGATATTTGGCGCCCGCGACCATGGCGCCAAGATCGAGGGCCACCACCCGCTTGCCCCGCAGCGACTCGGGCACGTCCCCGGCAATGATTCGCTGGGCTAGGCCCTCGACGACAGCTGTCTTGCCGACGCCCGGCTCGCCGATGAGGACCGGGTTGTTCTTGGTCCGCCGGGACAGCACCTGGATTACCCGGCGGATCTCTGCGTCGCGGCCGATGACCGGGTCAAGCTTGCCGTCACGCGCGGCCTGGGTCAGGTCGATACCGTACTTTTCCAGGGCCTGGTACGTGCCCTCCGGGTCCTGCGAGGTCACCCGCGCATGGCCGCGAACCAGCTCGAAGGCGTCCGTCAGCTGCTTTGGTCCGGCACCGGCCTCGCGCAGCAGGGTGGCCGCCTGGCCGCCGTCGGTTGCCAGGCCAACGAGCAGGTGCTCGGTCGACACGTATTCGTCCGACATCTCGGTTGCGAGCTTGCTCGCCGTCGCGAGCGTGGCCAGCAGCTGCCTGGACGTCTGCGGGGCACTGACGGTTACGCCAGCCGCCTTCGGCATCCGCGCCAGCTCGGCCTGCGTCGATGCCAGCACGGCGGCAGGGTCGGCGCCCACCGCGCGCAGCAGCGGCGCCGCCGTGCCGCCCTCTTGCTGAACCAGGGCGGCAAGCAGGTGCAGGCCGTCGACGCTCGGATTGCCGGCGGCGGCCGCCGCCTGCACGGCTTGCGACAGCGCCTCCTGGCTCTTCCGGGTCAGCTTCTCGTCCACAGTTGTCAGTTCTCCGTCATTGCGCTCGATCGGAAGCGGCCTGCTCAGCCTGATCAGCCGGCGTCGGCCACGTTCCCTCTGGGATTGGGGTTGATGTCGGCCGCGGCGACGGCCTGCGATCCCGGCACGGCGCCGGTGCCACCGGCCGGAGTCAGGCCGGATGCGGCCGGCCGCACGGGCACGAGCGCCGCGGTGTCGGACCGCCCGCGTGCGAGCGTCGCCAGTCGGGCCGCCACCGCCCTGGTCGACTCGAGCTCGGCGCGCAGCTGGCCGATCTCCGCGGTCAGCTCGGCGATCACCAGCCTGCTGCGCCGCTCTGTGAGCTCGAGCTCGAGGATCCGCTTGATGCCGTTGAGGTTGATGCCCTCCTCCTGCGACAGCCGCTGCACCTCGCGCAGGCTGAGAATGTCCCGCAGCGAATACCGGCGGCCGCGGCCCGCCGCGCGGCCAGGCGAGACCAGTCCGAGCCGGTCATAGGCGCGCAGGGTCTGCGGATGCAGCCCAGACAGCTGCGCCGCCACCGAGATGACGTACACGGGCGTGTCGTCGGTGAGCTCGAAGTCGCTGGTCATGTCATCTCCCTCCAGCGGCCTAAGCGTTCGCGTCGCGCAGCAGTTCGGCCCGGAGGTCGGGGGCCGCCGAGGCGTCCCTGAACTGCTCGAGCGCGGCGCGCGCCTTGTCGTTCAGGTCCTGCGGGACCTGGACGGTTACGGTGACCAGCAGGTCGCCGGTCGTGCCGTCCTTGCGCCGGACACCCTTGCCGCGGACCCGGAACGTGCGCCCGCCGGGCGTGCCGGCGGGGATCCGCAGGCCGACCGGCATGCCACCGAGCGACGGGACCTTGATCTCGGCCCCGAGCGTGGCCTCTGCGAACGTCACCGGGACGGTGATCGTCAGGTTGGGACCTGACCGTCCGAAGATCCCGTGCGGGTGAGGCTTGACGTGCACGCGCACGTACAGGTCGCCAGCCGGTCCGCCGTTCTCGCCGCGCGCGCCCTTTCCGGCCAGCTTGATCCGCTGTCCGTCGTCCACCCCGGCCGGGATCCTCGCCTGAATGGTCCTGGTGCTCATGGCGCGCCCGCTACCGGAGCACGTCTCGCACGGGTCATCGACCACCAGGCCGCGGCCGCGACAGGTCCGGCACGGCTCGGAGAACGCGAAGCTGCCGAGGTTCCGGCTGCCCTGCCCGGTTCCCTCGCAGGTCGGGCAGACCCGCGGAACCGTGCCGGCCTTGGCGCCCGTGCCCTTGCACACGGGGCACGCACCCTCGCCTGTCAGCCGCAGGGGAACTGTCGTCCCGTTGATGGCATCGACGAAGGACAGCGTCGTCTCGGTCTCGACGTCTGCGCCGCGCCGCGGTCTGCTGCGGCTCGTGGTCGTGCCGCCGCCGCGGCTGCCAAAGACGCCGCCGAGCAAGTCCCCTAGACGCCCGCCAGCACCGCTCGAGTTCCCGAACAGGTCGCCGAAGTCAATGTTGTAGCCGCCGCCCGTGCCGGACCCCGATCCTGGCATCCGCATTCCGCCGCCGAACAGGGAGCGAGCCTCGTCGTATTCCTTCCGGCGCTTTTCGTCGGACAGCACCGTGTAGGCCTCGGAGATCTCCTTGAACCGCGCCTCCGCCTTCGGGTCTCCCTCGTTGGCGTCGGGGTGGTATTTGCGGGCGAGCTTGCGGTACGACTTCTTGATCTCGTCGGCTGAAGCGCCCTTGGATACCCCGAGGGTCTTGTAGAAATCCTTCTCCAGGTAATCCTTGGTGCTCAACGTGCCTCTTTCGGGAGCTCTCTCATGACCGGGGCCAGCCGCCCGGCAGTGCGGGCGGCCGGCCCCGGCTCAGTGTTCATCCAGTCAGTCGGTGGCGTCACCAGGCGCAGTGCCCGGCTCCTCCTGGTGAGCAGTAGCGTCATCCGCAGCAGCGGCTGCCGCGTCTCCCGCTGCTTCCGCCTCGTCGGCCGGTGTTGCATCGGCGGCCTCGCCAGCCTCCGGCGCCCCGGCCGCACTCGGCTCGGCGACCGCTACCCTGGCCGGGCGGATGATGCGCTCACCCACCCGGTAACCGGGCTGGAAGATCTGCACCGCCGTGGGCTCGGTCACCTCGGCCGAGAACGAGTGCGTCAGCGCGTCGTGCAGCGTGGGGTCGAACGGGTCTCCCGCCTCGCCGAACGACGTCAGCCCGAGCTTGCCAGTGATCCCTTCCAGCGACTCGGCGACCGACTTGAACCCGCCGGTCAGCTCGCCGTGCTCACGGGCGCGCCCGATGTCGTCGAGCACCGGGATCAGCTCGTTGAGCACGTTGGCGAGGGCCTGCTCGCGGACGGCCAGCCGGTCTCGCTCCACCCGCTTGCGGTAGTTGGCGTACTCGGCCTGCAGGCGCTGCAGGTCCGCTGTGCGCTCGGCGAGCTTGGCAACGGCTTCCGCGGCAGCTTCCGCCGCGGCGGCAGCCGCCTCGCTCTGGACCCGGGTGTCGTCGCTGTCAGCCTCCTGGGTGCCGCTGGCGGGTGCCCCGCCCGGCCGGGACACTGAATGCTTGCCGGGTCGTGGCTGCCCGCCCGACGCCGACCCGCGGAGCGGGCTGGCCTCGCCGGTATCGCGTACCTGGCCAGTGGCCGGGTCGATCCGCCTGCGATCGCGGACGACAGGGCCCTGGCTCTCCTCCTCAGGCCTCATCAGGCGGCGCCGCCCTCCTTGTCGTCATCGACGATCTCGGCTTCGACGACGTCGTCTTCGTGGTCGGCCTCCTCCGCGCCGGGCTCGCCAGCCTGCTGCCCGGCCGAAGCCTGCGACTGGGCGTAGATGGCGGTGCCCATCTTCTGGCTCACCTGGGCTGCGTGCTCGGTCGCGGTCTTGATGGCCTCGGTGTCGGTGCCCTCGAGCGCCTTCTTCAGGTCGGCGATCGCGGCATCCACCTCGGACTTCACGTCACTCGGGACCTTGTCGGCGTTCTCGGCGAGGAACTTCTCCGTGGTGTAGGCGAGGGACTCGCCGCGGTTGCGGACCTCGGCCTCCTCGCGCCGCTGGCGGTCTTCCTCGGCGTACTTCTCGGCGTCCGCCATCATCCGCTCGATGTCGTCCTTGGCCAGCGCGGAGCCGCCCGTGATCTGGACGGACTGCTGCTTGCCGGTGCCGAGGTCCTTCGCCGATACGTTCACGATGCCGTTGGCGTCGATGTCGAAGGTGACCTCGATCTGCGGGATACCGCGCGGCGCCGGGGCGATGCCGGCCAGCTCGAACATGCCGAGCTTCTTGTTGTACGCCGCGATCTCGCGCTCGCCCTGGAAGACCTGGATCTGCACCGACGGCTGGTTATCGTCCGCGGTGGTGAAGATCTCCGAGCGCTTGGTCGGGATCGTGGTGTTCCGCTCGATCAGCTTGGTGAAGATTCCGCCCTTGGTCTCGATGCCCAGCGACAGCGGCGTCACGTCGAGCAGCAGAACGTCCTTGACCTCGCCCCGCAAGACGCCAGCCTGCAGGCTCGCGCCAACGGCGACGACCTCGTCCGGGTTGACGCCCTTGTTGGGCTCCTTGCCGCCCGTCAGGTCCTTGACCAGTTCGACGACGGCGGGCATCCGGGTGGAGCCGCCGACCAGCACGACGTGATCGATCTTGTCAAGCGGGACTCCGGCGTCCTTGATCACCTGCTGGAACGGCGACTTGCACCGGTCGAGCAGGTCAGAAGTCATCTTCTGGAACTCTGCCCTGGTGAGCTTGGTGTCCAGGTGCAGCGGACCCTGCTCGGAATGGGTGATGTAAGGAAGGTTGATCTGGGACTCGGGCGAGCTGGACAGCTCGATCTTGGTCTTCTCCGCGGTCTCCCGCAGCCGCTGCAGCGCCATCTTGTCCTTGGACAGATCGATGCCGTAGCTGTTCTTAAAGTCCGTGACCAGCCAGTCGACGATCCGCTGATCCCAGTCGTCGCCACCGAGGTGGTTGTCGCCACTGGTCGCCTTCACCTCGACGACGCCCTCGCCGACCTCGAGCAGGGATACATCGAACGTGCCACCGCCCAGGTCGAAGACCAGGATGGTCGCCTCGTTCTCCTTCTCCAGGTGGTACGCCAGGGCGGCCGAGGTCGGCTCGTTGATGATCCGCAGCACGTTCAGCCCCGCGATCTGGCCCGCCTCCTTAGTGGCCTGCCGCTGCGCGTCGCTGAAGTATGCCGGGACCGTGACGACGGCGTCGGTAATGGTCTCACCGAGGTAGGACTCGGCGTCCCTCTTCAGCTTCTGCAGGATGAACGCGCTGATCTGCTGCGCCGTGAACCTCTTGCCGTCGATCGACACGTTCCAATCTGTGCCCATCTGGCGCTTGACCGAGCGAATCGTCCGGTCAACGTTGGTCACGGCCTGCCGCTTGGCGACCTCGCCGACGAGTACCTCGCCATTCTTCGCGAAGGCCACCACGGACGGGGTCGTCCGCGAGCCTTCAGCGTTGGCGATGACCGAGGGCTCTCCGCCCTCGAGGACGGCGACGACAGAGTTGGTCGTCCCCAGGTCGATGCCTACCGCACGTGCCATGTGTTCTGTCCTTGGTCCGATCTGAAAGATTGAGTCCTGACCGCTCAAGTCTGCCATGCATCGTGACGCCTGGCAAACTAGCTGAGCCTGATCGGCTCAACTTTGTTCTCCTCCTGACGTGAACTATCGCGGTGAGAAGGATATTCCGCAGCACAATCGGGGGGAACGGGCTTGCTCGTGGTCCGCGGCCATCGGCCGCTCGCTGTTATCAGGCGCTGGCCAGGCCGGCGGGCCTACGCAGCGGTACCGTGGCAGTGCCCCGGTGCCACTAACATCGGCCGTGCTCAGCGCGCACCGGCCAGCCCGCGCGGGCGCTGTGCCCGCATCGGACCGCAGGAGGACCGGCAGTGCCGCTGGACGACTCGCCTGCCGAGGCAAGCGCCTTGCCCAACGCCTGGCTGGCGAGCGCTGGTGAGGTAGCACTGCCCCGCCCCGGCCAGGCTGCACCCCCAGGCGAGACGGCACGTCCAGGTCAAGATCGCCCGGCGCGTGCCCACGAGGATTTGCCTGCCCGCGAGACCGGCCTGCTGGACCGCACGACCGTGCTGATCGCGGTCGGCGTCACGGCCGTGTACTGCGTGATCTCGGTGTTCCGTTATCTGCGCCGTGACCCGACCTCATGGGACCTCGGCATCTTCACCGAGTACGTCAAGCAATACGCCAGCGTGCGCGCGCCCATCGTCGACATCAAGGGCGCGGGATACAACCTGCTCGGCGACCATTTCCACCCGATCGTGGCCCTGGCCGCGCTGTTCTTCCGGCTGGTCCCGTCGCCGGTCACGCTGCTAGTCATCCAGGCGGTGCTTGCTGGCGTGTCCGTGCTGCCGGTCAGCCAACTCGGCCGCGAGCTGCTGGGCCCTGCGGCGGGCCGGTGCGTCGCCACGGCCTATGGGCTGTCCTGGGGACTGCAGCAGCTGGCGAAGTACGACTTTCACGAGATCGCATTCGCCGTGCCGCTCATCGCCTTCTCGCTGTCGGCGATGGTTCGCGGCCGGACCCGGGCGGCCGTCCTGTGGGCGCTGCCCCTGGTCTTCGTCAAGGAGGACCAGGGCTTCACGCTGGTGGCGATCGGGCTGATCATGGCTTTCGCCTATCGTCGTTACGGCGCTGGCCTGCTGGTTTCCTGCTGGGGGCTGTTCTGGTCCCTGCTGGCGATCATGGTGATCATTCCGCACTTCAGTGCTCAGCACAGTTATCAGTACTGGACTGACGCGGGTGCGTTCAATCCGACCGGGGGTCATTTCAGCGTCAGCGGCCTCTGGTCGACTTTCAGCGACGGCGCGTCGACCAAGGTACCGACGCTCGCCATGATCCTGCTGCCCACCGCGTTCATCGCGCTGCGCTCGCCCGTCGTTCTCGCGGCCCTGCCCGCCTTGCTGGAGCGGGCGGTCGACACGACGCCCGCGTACTGGGGTACCGACTGGCACTACAACGCCACCGTGATGCCGATCGTGTTTATCGCGGCGATCGACGCCATAGCGAGGATCAATGCCCAGCGGAAGCCCGCGCGCAGGCTGGCAGTGGCGGCCAGTCGCTATGGCGCCGCGGCCATGCTGGCGATCTGCGCCGCCCTAGCGTTCCAGTTCCCGGCCAGCGAGCTGTGGGCGCCGGCCACCTACTCGCTGGGCCCCCACGTCACGGCCGAGAACCGGGCCATGGCGCAGGTGCCGGACGGCGCGACGGTGTCGACAGACCTCGACCTCCTCGCGCCGCTGGCCGGCCGGACAGACACGTTCTGGCTCGGCACCGCTGGCGCAGACCCGGCCACGCAGTACGTCGTCTTCGACACCCAGAGCACGGACTGCACGGCATGGGAGACGGTCTGCGCGCAAGACGACCCCGCGGCCGTGCTGGGTCAGGTCAAGAGCCTGGAGCATGGCGCTCAGTACCGTCAGATCTTCGCCAGCGACGGGGTTTTCGTGCTCCGCCGGGCGGCCGGGTAGCTGCAGCAGTCGGCGGGGCAGCCCGCTGCCCTGAGGGCTGACTCGTTACTAATAGACAGCCACGGTGGTCAGGAACAGCCAGGACACGATCGCGAGCGACGCCGCGGAGCATGCGACCACGGCATCGTGCCAGCCCTGCCGCTGGCTCAGCCTGGCCAGCGCCCACGCCAGCGGGAAGACCACCACGAGGTACCGGGGGTCGGTGGCCAGCGGCCGCTGCGTGAAGGAGTCGGCCAGGCCGAACAGCATGCAGCCCCAGGTGTAGACGGCGTAGACCGGGCGAGCGCGCACCGCGACCCAGATGCCGAGCATCAGCCCGGCCGCGACGAGCACGAAGTCGAAGGCCGCCCACCCCTGTCCGCCGAGCGAGCCGCTGCGCAGCGCCAGCTCCAGGCCGCGCCACACAGGCTGCCATGGCGGCACCACATCACGCTGCCACCAGGTCTTCTGCAGGCTGATGGGGCGGTACCAGTCGTGGTAGCGCAGCTGCCAGTACAGCAGGTAGCCGATGGTCCCCGACAGGGGCAGCACGCTCGCGCCCAGGCGCGGTGCCGCGTTCGAAAATGTGGCGCGCCAGCTGATTCCGTTCCGCTGCCGGCGCCACTCGACCGTCTGGTGGATCGCCTCGACCGCCAGCGCTAGCGCGACGATCAGGCCCACGCTGCGGGTCAGCGTGGCCCCGATGCCGACGAGGCCCGCCCAGCCCCAGCGGCCCTGCCTGGCGAGCGCGAGCGCGCCGACCGCGAACATCAGGAACAGGGCCTCGGAGTACAGGCCGAACAGGAACACCGCGGTCGGGAAAATGGCCAGGTAGAGCACCGCCCGACGGGCGGTGACCACGTCGTACTCCCGCTCAGTCAGCCGGTACATGATGACCATCCCGGCTAGCAGCGCGGCGTTGGAGACCAGGTAAGCCGCGAGCAGCAGATGGCCGAAGCACAGGTAGCCGACCAGGCGCACCAGCATGGGGTAGCCAGGCAGGAACACGGCGGTGCCGTCGTGAGCGGAGTACCCGTGCGAGGCGACGTAGAGGTACCAGTTGGCGTCCTCCCTGTTCCAGTCGGTGATGGCGTTATGCCAGCCGCTGGTCAGGGGGAGGGGCGTGCCGTCCGGCATCGCTGCCGCTGGCTCGGCACTGAGGCTCCAGGCGGCCGACGCCAGCACGAACAGAGCGACCCGCACCACGAGGTACACGGCCGCGCAGTACCGCAGGGCAGGCGTCGCGGCCCAGAGCCGCTGCAGCGCCGCAGTACGCCAGGCGGCCTGCCCTGGACGGTCCTCGGCTACGACTCTCGCGCTCACGTCAGTACACCAGGGTGGTCGACAGGAACAGCCAGCCGACGATCGCCATGGCGGCCGCGGAAACGCCGAGCACGGCTTGGTGGACGCCGGGACGGCGGCCGAGCAAGGCCAGCGGCCAGAAAAGCGGGAAGATGGTCACCAGGTACCGCGGGTCGCTCATCAGCGGCCGGCCTGGCCACCCGGCCCACAGGAAAAGCAAAATGCTCGCCCACGTGTAGACGGTGTAGACCGGGCGCACGCGGACGGCCGCCCATATGGCCAGCACGATCCCGGCCGCTACGAGCACGAAGTCGAGCGCCCACCAGCCCTCATTGCCGCTCTGCCCGTATCGCCAGGCAATGGTCAGGCCGTCCCAGAGGGTCTGCCAGGGCGGCGTGAAGACGTGGCCCCACACGGTGTTTTCCAGCCGGATGGGCGTGTACCAGTCGTGATAGCGCAGCTGCCAGAACAGCAGATAGCTGCCGATGCCGGCCAGCGGCAGCGCGCTCGCGCCGAGGCGGAGGACGGTGCGAGGTGCCAGCCCCAGCCGGGTGGCCCGGCCGGGCGGCGCTCCCCGACGCTCCTCGATGGCCTGGTGGACGGCCTCGGCCGCGAGGGCCAGGACAACGGCGAGGCCCGCGCTGCGGGTGAGCGTCGCGGCGATGCCCGTCAGGCCAGCCCAGCCCCACCGGCCGCTCCTGGCGAGCGCGAGCGCGCCGACCGCGGCCAGCAGGAACAGGGCCTCGGAGTAGGTATCGAAGAGGAAGAACGCGGTCGGGAAGACGCTGAGGTAGAGCACGGCCCGGCGGGCGGCGGCCTCGTCGTACTCTCGCTCGGTGAGCCGGTAGAAGATGACGAGCGCCGCTAGCAGCGCGCCATTCGAGACGAGGTAGGCAGCCACCAGCAGGTGCCCGAAGCAGAGGAAGCCGACGAGCCGGATCAGGATCGGGTACGCAGGGAAGAAGGCGCCGCTGGCGTTGTGGGCGCTGTAACCGTGCTGCGCGATCTGCAGGAACCACAGGGAGTCCTGCTTGTTCCAGCCGGTGATCGCGTTGTGCCATCCGTTGGTCAGCGCTGGCGGCGGCCCAGTCGGGGTGACAGAGGCGTGCTCGGTGGTCAATCCCCAGGCGGCGGCGCCTAGCAGGAAGAGCGCGACCCTGATGACAAGGTAGAGACCGGCGCAGTAGGTCAGGGCGGGCAGCCAGTCTTGGGCACCCCGCGATCGCCCCGGTGATCCCCCCGCGGGGTCGTTGCGGTGCTCGGCGGCGACGCTGGCGGTCACGACTCTCTCCAGGGACTGATCGCGCTCGCTGCATACTAATGCGACCGGGACGCTCGATGGTCATGCGAAGGTGCCCGCGTACGCTGTCACCCATTGCCAAACATGGAGGTTGCGTTGGCGCTGCGCATCATCATCGGACTTGTCCTGACCGCCATCGCGGGCGCGGTGGCGGGCTACCGGTTGTGGTATCTGGTGCGAATCGGCCGGACCGCGCAGCCCGCTCCCGAGCGGATCGAGGCTCTGCGCGAGCACCCGGGCAGGCAGGGCGAGACTCAGGTCACCGAGGTCATCGGCCAGCGCAAGCTGCTCCAGTGGTCGGTCCCTGGCCTGGCGCACGCATTCACCTTCTGGGGCTTTATCGTTCTGCTGCTGACGATCATCGAGGCCTACGGCGCGCTGTTCAGCAAGCACTTCGCGATCGTGCTCATCGGGACCTGGGCCTGGGTTGGCTTCATCGAGGACCTGTTCGCGGTTCTCGTGCTCGCCGGGATCATTACCTTCGCGGTGATAAGGCTCACAGCTGACCCTAAGCGGGAAGGGCGGCGGTCCCGATTCGCCGGCTCCCACACCGGCGCGGCCTGGCTGGTCCTGCTCGGCATCTTCCTCGTCATCGCGACGCTACTGATCTACCGGGGCGCCCAGATCAATACCGGCGACTTCCCGTACCCGAGCGGTGCGTTCGCCTCGGAAATCGTGGGCCACTGGCTGCACCCGCTGGGAGCGGCGAACAAGGGGATCGAGACCACCTTCATCCTGCTGCAGCTCGCGGTGATCCTCGCGTTCGGCGTGTTTGTCACCTACTCCAAGCACCTGCACATCGCTATCGCGCCGATCAACGTGCTCTTCTCCCGCCGTCCGAACGGCCTGGGCCCGCTGGAGCCGATGCGCTCCAACGGGAAGGTGCTGGACTTCGAGGAGGCGGACCCCGACACCGACGTCTTCGGCATCGGCAAGGTCGAGGACATGAGCTGGAAGGGCATGCTCGACCTGGCCACCTGCACGGAGTGCGGCCGATGCCAGTCGCAGTGCCCGGCGTGGGCCACCGGCAAGCCGCTGTCCCCGAAGATGATCATCCTGGAGCTCCGAGATCACGCCTTCGCCAAGGCGCCGTACCTGCTGGCCTCGTCCGACGAGGCGCGAGCAGCGCTGCCGGAGGCGGTCAGAGCCGAGGCTGAGCGGCCCATCATCGGCGACGAGGACGCCCATGGCGTCATCCACCCCGATGAACTGTGGTCCTGCACGAACTGCGGCGCGTGCGTGGAGGAATGCCCGGTCGACATCGAGCACATCGACCACATCACCGGCATGCGCCGGTACCAGGTGCTGGTGGAGTCGGCGTTCCCGACCGAGGCGGCCACCATGCTGAAGAACCTCGAGAACAAGGGCGACCCGTGGGGGATGGGCGAGTCGCGGCGGACCGACTGGATGAGCGACCTCGGCTTCGAGGTGCCCGTTGTCGACGGCACGATCGGTGACGAGGTCGAGTACCTGTTCTGGGTCGGCTGCGCCGGTGCGCTGGAGGACCGGGCGAAGAAGACCACCAGGGCGATAGCGCAGCTGCTCCACACCGCCGGCGTTAATTTCGCCGTGCTCGGCCGGGCCGAGGCCTGCACCGGTGACCCGGCTCGGCGGATGGGCAACGAGTTCGTCTTCAGCATGCTGGCCCAGCAGAACATCGAAACGCTGAACGAGGCGGGCGCCCGGAAGATCGTCGCGAGCTGCCCGCACTGCTTCAACACCATCGCGCGGGAGTACCCCCAGCTTGGCGGGAACTACGAGGTGATCCACCACACCCAGCTGCTGGCCCGGCTGGTGGCCGACGGCCGGATCAAGCCGGTCACCCCCATCGAGGAAAAGGTCACCTACCATGACCCGTGCTTCCTCGGCCGCCACAACCGGGTGTTCACCCCGCCGAGGGAGATCATGGAGCAGGTGCCCGGCGTGCAGGCGCAGGAGATGCACCGGTGCAAGGAGCGCGGCTTCTGCTGCGGAGCCGGCGGCGCGCGGATGTGGATGGAAGAGCGGATCGGCAAGCGGATCAACACCGAGCGCATCGACGAGGCACTCGGCACCGATCCCGACACCATCTCGACCGGCTGCCCGTTCTGCCTCGTGATGCTCGGCGACGCGGTCGCGGCGAAGCAGGGCTCCGGCGAGGCGAAGGAGTCGCTTGCGGTCGTCGACGTGGCCCAGTTGCTGGCCAGGTCAGTTCAGCCGTCCGCTGTCGGCGCCGTCCCGGCGGACGGAGCGGACCCGGCCAGCGACGCGTGAGTGGACTCGCGACGGGCTGAGTCGTTCAGCGACGGCGTGTTCGCCGTCGCGATCACCATTCTGGTCTTTAACCTGCTGCCGATCGTCGACAAGACGAAAGACTCGCTGACCGCAGCGGCCCTGGCCAACCAGTGGCCCGCGTACTTCGCCTACGCGGTCAGTTTCCTGACCATCGGCATCATGTGGCTGAACCACCACACGATGCTCTCGGCGGTCAGCCGGGTGAATCGGACCGTTCTCGTGCTGAACCTGCTGCTGCTGATGGGCGTCGTCGCGATCCCATTCCCGACTGCGCTCATCGCTGCGCACCTGAACGACAGCACGGCTGGCAAGGTCGCCACCGTGACTTACGGCCTGGTGATGATCGCGATCGGCTTCGGCTACGGGGCGATGTGGATCTACCTGGCGGCGCACCAGAAGGAACTCGGGGCGCGGCGTAGGGTCCGGACGCCGAGGCTGTCGACCATTCGATTCACGGCAGGGAACGCCGGCTATATCGGCGGGACGATTATCGCGGTGTTTGCGCCGGTCGCCGCCCTCATCATCTTCGGGCTGCTGGCCGTGTACTACCTGTTTCAGCACCTGCCAGACCCGAGCGCTGGGGACGACAGCGCGCCGGGTGACTAGGAAGCGACACGTACCGGCAGCCAGACACGGACCCGGGTGCCCATGCCCTCGGCCGACTCGAGCATGGCCGAGCCGCCATGCGCGGCAGCGATCGCTTCCACGATGGACAGACCGAGACCGCTCCCGCTGGGCCGGTCGGGCCAGGGGTCCTCCGCCAGGTCGCCGCGGCCGTGCGTGGCAGCACTCGCGCCGGAGACGGTGCCGTCGCGACCCGAAGCGACCGCGACGGGATAGGGGACAGTCGCCCAGTCGGCCACGTTCCCCCGATGGTCTTGGTCTTTCTCGGGATCCGCGAGCCGGTCCGCGCCCCGGTGAAAGCGGTCGAACGCGCGCGCGGCGTCCGCCGCCGGCATGCCGGGACCCGCATCGGTCACCTCGATCAGCGCGCCACCGTCGACCTGAGCAACCGCGACCACGGCCGGTGTGCCAGGCGGGGTGTGCTCGCGCACGTTGCCGAGCAAGTTCGCCAGCACCTGCCGGATGCGCGCCTCGTCGACGACCGCCACGAGGTGCGGCGGGGCCGCCGCGCGCACGGGGCGTCCGGGCTCGACCGCGATCGCGTCCGCCACCGCGTCCCTGACCAGGCTCGCCAGATCGGTCTCCGCCAGGTCGAGCGACGACGTGCGGTCGAGCCGGGCCAGCTCGAGGAGTTCCGCCACGAGCGTGCTCATCCGCTGTGACTCCTGTTCGATGCGTCTCATGGCGTTGGGCAGCTGGTCCGGGCCGAGCGCGCCCTGCCGGTACAGCTCGGCGTAGCCGCGGATCGTCGTCAGCGGCGTGCGCAGCTCATGTGAGGCGTCGGCGGCGAACTCGCGCACCTTCTGCTCAGACCGCAGCCGGGAGGTGAACGCCTGCTGGATGCGGTCCAGCATGGTATTGATGGCGCCACCCAGGCGGCCGATCTCGGTCGCCTCGCCGGCATCGGGCATCCGGGCCGTCAGGTCGCCACGCGAGGTGATCTGGTTGGCCGTCCTGGTCATCTCGTCGAGCGGTTCGAGGCCGCGGCCGATGAGCCACGCGCCGCCGAGCGCCAGCAGCACGATGAGCGACAGGCCAGTAATCAGCTCGGCGATCACGAAGCCGCGGACCTGGTTGTCGCTGGTGCTGACGTCCTGGCCGACGAACAGCAGGACCTGTCCGGCCGGTACGAACCGGCTGACCACCTCGAGCCCAGCGGCGAGCTGGACGGGCTTGCAGCCTGCCCTCGGAAGCTGCTGGCAGCTCAGAGCCCTGAGCTGCGCGACCGCCCTGCCCCGGCGGCCCTGCTGAGCCAGTGTGACGATCGGCGCCACCGCGGGGCGCCTCAGCCACTGGCTGATCGCGCCGGCCAGCTGATCCGTTTCCTGACCAGTCGTCAGCGAGGTCAGTCGCGTCGGCGCGGCCAGCGGGACCTCGACCGCCGCGTAGCCGGTCGAGCCTTGGTTCTGCGCGAGCTGCGGGTCCCTGGCGAGAATCGTGGCCGCGCCATTGAGCCGCTGGTCGCCTGATGCGGTTTGCGCGTGCGCCCTGGTGGTGACCAGGTAGGCGCTGACCGTGCCCATGATCAGCAGCAGAACTACGGTCACCGCGACGAGCATCACGAGCATCCGGCCTCGCAGCGACAGCTTCCGGTCGCGGCGCACGCTAGCCTGATCCGTCTGCTGATGGGCGCAGGCTGTAGCCGACGCCGCGCTGAGTGTGGATCAGCGGCGGGCCGAGCGGGTCGAGCTTGCGCCTCAGGTAACTGACGTAGGTCTCGACGATCTGGGAGGCACCGGAATAGTCCCAGCCCCACACGCTTTCGAGCAGCTGGGCCCGGGTCAGTACCCGGCCCTCATGGCGCATGAGATAGGCGAGGAGGCGGAACTCGGTCGGTGACAGCTCGACCGGGACGCCGGCGCGGCGAACGGTCCAGCGGTCCGAGTCCAGTTCCAGATCTGCCACTCGCAGGAGCGCGCCATCGCCGGCCAGGCCGTCCGGCGTGCCGTCGCCCGCCGCCTTGGAGGCTCGCCGCAAGACCGCCCGGACGCGGGCGACCAGGGCTTCCACCGAGAACGGCTTGGTGACGTAGTCGTCCCCGCCGATGGCGAGGCCGGTGACGGTGTCCGATGAGGTGTCGCGGGCGGTCAGGAAGATGACGGGCACTTCATTGCCCGCCGCGCGGAGCCTACGGCAGACCTCGAAGCCATCCAGATCCGGCAGCATCACATCCAGCACGATGAGATCCGGCCGGGCTGTCTCAGCCTGCCGCAGCGCTTCGCGTCCGCTGGCGGCCGCGCTGACCGAGCAGCCGTGGAATTTGAGCGCCACCTGCACGAGCTCACGGATGTTCGGCTCGTCGTCGACGACGAGCACCTGCGGTATGCGGTCGTGGTCGGTCATCGCGTCCTGCCGATGCGTGCTGTCTGGATGGCGTCATGCCGGCGTCACGAGGCTACCGGCTGGCGTGGGCGGATGGCCCGGTCCCGCGACCGCGGCGGCACCAGGAAGGACCCGCCGCCTGGCGGGTCCTTCCTCGCACGCGTTCCGGCTAGGACGATTTCGCGATCCGGATCAGCAGCGCGTCGTTCGTGCCGTTCGTCATCGTGCCCCCGACGAACACGCGTTCGCCCGTGCTGATCGCGCTGGCCGTGACCTTGCTGCCGGCCTGGCGGACGACGGTAGTACTCGTGATGTTCCACGTCCAGGTCGTCCCGTCAGCGGCCGTCACCGTGATGGCCGAGCCCGTGTCGGACTTCACGGTGCCGCGCTCGAAGGCGACAGTTCGCGGGCCCGCCTTGCCGCCGAAGGTCACCTCGCCGTGCTCACCGCCGACGAGGGCGAGGCGGGCCAGGGGCCTGGTGCAGAAGGCATGGAGCAGGCGGGCCAGCCGGTCGTGGTCGCTGTTGAGCGCCTGGCCGACGATCGCGGAGCAGCGCGACGCCTTGGTACCCGGCGCCGTCGTGCCTGCGGACGCTGATGCTGATGCCGTGGGGGTCAGGCTCGACGACGGGCTCACTGCGGCTGAGGCGCCACCGGTCATCGCGATGCCGATGGCGGTGCCGCCGGCAAGCAGCACCGCGCTGGCAGCGCTGGTGGTGACAATCCGCCGTGTCCTGCCCGACCAGCGCGGGCGGCGCGGCAGGTCGCCGGGATCAATCTGCTGAGTGTCCATGGCTCAGATCCTGACCCGCGAGCATGGGTAATCAGGCATTCCGACCTGGGAGATTCCCGGGAACTGGCCGCGAATCGGGTCCGGGACTTGCTACATGCGCTCGGGCACGCTGATGCCCAGCAGCCCGAGGCCGGTCACCAGAACCCGCAGGGTCAGCGCGCAGAGCGCGAGCCGGCTGCGCCTCGTGTCGCCCTCGGCGGTGAGCACAGGGCACTGCTCGTAGAACGTGGTGAACGCGCTCGCCGTGTCGAACAGGAACCCGGCCAGCTTGTGCGGCTCAGCGCCGACCACAACATCCGTCACCGCGCGTCCGAAGCCAAGCAGCCGCAGGGCCAGTGTCCGCTCGGCCACAGTGCCGAGCATGATCGGGTCGCCGGCTGCCGTGGCCGGATCAAGGCCCGCTCTGGCGAAGATCGACCGGATCCGCGCCGCCGCGTACTGCAGGTACGGGCCGGTATTACCGGTGAGCGCGAGCAGCCGGTCAAAGTCCAGGACGTAGCTGGAATCGCGGGCGACCGACAGGTCACCGTACTTCAGCGCGCCGATGCCGACCGCCTCCGCGATCTGGCGCCGCTGCTCCGGGTCGTCGTACCGCTCAGCGATCACCGCTGCCGCCCGGTCGACCGCCTCGTCCATCAGGCTGGCCAGCTTGACCTGCTCGCCCGACCTGGTCTGCAGTCGCTGGCCGCCTGGGCCCGTCATCAGCCCGATGACCGCGTGCTCTGCGGTAGCCGGCGGAACCAGCCAGCCTGCCTGCCGGGCGAGCTCGAAGATCAGCTGCAGGTGCAGGCTCTGCTCCGATCCGACGACGTAGATAAGCCTGGTCGCCTTGAGGTCGGTCAGCCGATAGCGGATGGCGGCGACGTCTGTCGTGTCGTAGCCGTATCCGCCGTCGCTCTTGCGCAGCATGAGCGGGACGGGCTTGTTGTCCCGGCCGGTGAACCCGGGCGGGAACGCGCACAGCGCGCCGTCGCTGATGACAGCGATGCCGCGCCGTTCGAGGTCCTCGCACACGTCGGCGAGCATCGGGTCATAGAAGCTCTCCGGAGCCATGTCGGCGTCCGTGAGCGTGATGTTGAGCCTGGCGTAGATCTGGCGCAGGTACTCCATCGAGTCGTCGACCAGCATCCGCCAGAGCCGCATGGCTTCAGGGTCTCCGGCCTGCAGCTGAACCAGCCGCCGCCGGGACCGGTCGGCGAAGCCGGGATCGCTGACGAACTTAGCCCGCGCCGCCTGGTAGAACTCGGTGAACTCCCCGGCCGCGAGCAGGTCGTAGGTTGCCTGCTCGCCGACGTCGAGGGCGTGCTCGATCATCATGCCGAACGGCGTGCCCCAGTCGCCAAGGTGCGCTGCCCGGACCACGTCGTGGCCCAGGTGATCAAGGATGCGTGCGATCGCGTCCCCGACGACGGTCGGCCGCAGATGGCCGGCGTGCAGCTCCTTGGCGACGTTCGGGCCGGAGTAGTCGACCACGATGGTCTGGCTGGGCTCGGCCCTCGGCACACCCAGCCGGGGATCAGCCAACTGCTCGATCGACTGCTCGGCGATCCACTCGTCGGTGAGGGTGATGTTGATGAAGCCGGGACCGCTGACTTCCGCCTTGGCGACCGATGCGGAAGCACCGAGCCGATCCGCCACGGGTCCGGCGATAGCCCGCGGTGACCGGCCGACGGACTTGGCCAGCGCCATCGCGGCGTTGGACTGATAGTCGGCAAAGCCTGACGGCCGGATCAGCGGATCGGCTTCCGCGTACGCGGCGCCGAGCTCAGCCGCGAGCGCGTCGCGCACAAGCTGGCCGAGTGCTGCCTCCGGATCTGTCATCTCCCCAGCCTACCGGCCTGTCCATTGGTTATCTCGGCGCCGGTGGCCGGGTGGCGGTGGCCGTAGCGCCCGCTGCGCGTTCCGACCTGCGCAGGAAATGACCCGTCCGGCTGGGTGTGAGCCGCTCGCGGATCCGCTCGGTGATCTGGCGCTCCATGAGCGCGGCCGCGAGTTTGCAGGCTGCGGTGGCGCCACGGGCGGATACCGCACCATGAGCGATCACGATGGTGCCTTCCAGACCGAGCAGGGCGGCTCCGCCGTATGTTTCCGAGTCGAAGCGCTCGCTGAACTCGCGCAGTCCGCGCCGCTGCAGCATCGCGCCGGCCCTGGCCGAAGCGGAGCTCCCGAGAACCTCGCGCAACTGGGCCGCCGCAAAGCTGGCGGTGCCCTCGAGTGTCTTCAGCGCGACGTTACCGGTGAAGCCGTCCGTCACGACCACGTCGACGCGGCCGGAGAGCAGGTCTCCGCCTTCCACGTTGCCGGCGAAGCTGAAGGGCATGCCGCCGTGCTGCGCCTCGTTATTGAGGAGCTCGTGGCCGCGCCGGGCAAGCTTGTTGCCCTTGCCCGGCTCGGCGCCGATGGTGAGCAGGCCAACCCTGGGCTCGGCGATGCCAAACCCGACTTCGGCGTAGGCAACGCCGAGCTGGGCGAACTGGACGAGCATCTCGGGCTTGGGATCCGCGATGGCTCCGGCATCGATCAGCACGGTCGGCGTCGGCCGGGTGGGCAGCACGACGGCGAGGGCCGGCCTGGTGACGCCGGGAAGCAGCCGCAGCCGCAGCTTCGCCGTCGCCACGATGGCGCCGGTGGAACCCGCCGACACCACTGCCCCGGCCTGACCACGCCGGACAAGCTGGCAGGCCACGGCGATGCTTGACCGGGGGCGGCGCCAGCTGGCGAGGGCACCCTCGTCCATCGCGACCGACTCCTCCGCCGGCTCGATGTAGACGTCCGCCGCCGCGGGCAGCCTGGCCAGCAGCGGCCGCAGCTGGCCAGGCCGGCCGGTGAGCGCGATCCGGACTCCTAGGTCGCGGGCGGCCGCAATCGCGCCGGCGACGATATCGCCGGGGGCGTGGTCGCCGCCCATGGCGTCCACGGCGATCATCGTCCGCGGTGCTGGCCGGTGCTCACGGTCGTCGCCATGCGCCAGGTCGCCGCCCGCAGCGCTGACAGCTGGCTGGGCGGGCTGGGCCGACGAGTCGGCTGGCTGACTCAGCGCGTGGTCCGGGTGCTGTAGTGCATGGCGCCTAGCCTCTCACTGCCCCTGGCGGGGCGACGCGCGGGAATCCCGAACCCAATCGTCAGCTAGCGCCGAGGATGCCCGGATACAGATGAGATTGCCCCCTAGCGGGGTCAACTCCAGTCAACGAGAGGGTCAGGAGAGACAAAACAGGGAATGATGGAGCCGGGACTGGAGGGCGAGGGACATGCGCGAGGTGCCGCGAGGACGCGGCACCGAAGGGAGTTGCATGACCGTTCAGGAGTTTTCGCTCGTCCCTACGCAGGGCCGCCGCTTCCGGGCTTACACGGCCAAGCATCTGGACGAGCTGACCGCCAGAGCAGGCCTGAGTGCGGCCGAGCGGCTGGCGATCCGCGCTGTTGCCACAGTGCTGCCATTCCGGACCAACGAGTACGTGGTCGAATCGCTGATCGACTGGTCAGCCGCCCCAAAGGACCCGATCTACCGCCTGGTCTTCCCCCAGGCGGACATGTTGCCGCCGGAGGACGTTGGACCGATCGCCGCGATGCTGGCTCGCGGTGCACCTGAGCAGGAGATTCAGGCCGCTGCGCGCGCCGTCCGGCTGCGCCTGAACCCGCACCCGGCCGGCCAGCTCGTCCTCAACGTGCCGACGCTGGCCGACGAGCCGCTGCCAGGCGTTCAGCACAAGTATCCGGAGACCGTGCTGGTCTTCCCTAAGCAAGGTCAGACCTGCCACGCGTATTGCACCTACTGCTTCCGCTGGGCACAGTTCGTCGGCGAGCCCGATCTGAAGATGGCAACCGACGACATGGACAGGGTGGCTGCCTACCTGGCGGCGCACCGGGAGGTTACGAGCGTCCTGATTACCGGCGGCGACCCGATGATTATGGGGACGGGCGTGCTCCGGAGGTACGTCGAGCCCCTGCTCAGGCCCGAGCTTGACCACATCGAGTCGATTCGGATCGGGACCAAGTCGCTGTCCTACTGGCCTCAGCGGTTCGTCTCAGATCCGGACGCCGACGACGCTTTGCGGCTATTCGAAGAGGTGAGCGGCGCCGGCAAGACGCTCGCGCTGATGGCGCACTTCACTCACCCGCAGGAGCTGGAACCGCCGCTGGTTGCCACGGCGATCAGCCGGATCCGGTCGGCCGGTGGCGTGATCCGCACCCAGGCGCCCCTGATCAGGAGCATCAACGACGACGCGGCGACGTGGTCGGCCATGTGGCGGACGCAGCTGCGGCTGGGCCTCGTGCCGTACTACATGTTCGTCGAGCGGGACACCGGGCCGCAGGGCTATTTCGCGGTGCCGCTCGTGCGGGCCGCTCAGATCTTCCGCGATGCCTACAGCAGCGTGTCGGGGCTCTGCCGCACTGTTCGCGGCCCGTCCATGTCCGCCACTCCCGGCAAGGTCTGCGTGGACGGGGTCGCTGAGATCGCCGGCCAGCGTGTGTTTGTGCTGCACATGATCCAGGCCCGTGACCCCTCGCTCGTGGGCACGCCATTCTTTGCGCGCTTTGATCCCAACGCCGTCTGGCTGTCCGACCTGCGGCCCGCATTTGCCGACCGGTTCCCGTTCGAGCCCGCTGTGGACATGCGCCTGGCGCCGGACGACGACTGCGCGGAGCTGTTCGTGCCGGCCAGCTGAGACGCAGTCGCCTGGCCGCTGCGCTCGCCAGGCGGGTCGGCGTCAGGTCGCGGGACACTTCTGAAGCTGAGGCCACTACCTAAGGCTCTTAACCGGCCCCAGGGCTTCAGGAATCACCCGACTCCACGGAACCACCGGGTTGTTGTCCGCGTTCGTAACGACTCTGTGCTGACAGTAGGCAGCACAGAGTCGGAACGGGGCGCGGTCAGCCAGCGGCTGCGGCGCTGGGCTCGGTGACCTCGCTGGATGAGCCGCTCGCGGCGGACGGCTGCTGCTTGATGAAGACGCAGCTGATGGCGCCGGCTAGCAGGAACAGGATCGGCACGAGGATCGAGGGCCGCATGGCCGTCACGAACCCGTGGGTGAAGACCTGGCTGGCGAGCCCGGTAGTCCGGTGGCTCGGCCCGACCCCGAGCCCGCCCTTTGCCGCCGCCTGGAACCCGGCCAGCAGCCTGCCCCGCGCCGGCCCTGGCAGATGCGTGCCGAGCTGGTTGATCTGCTCGGTGAAGCCAGCGATGAGACGGTTCTGCAGGAGCGCGCCGACGCCAGCCGTGCCGATGACGGTGCCGACCTGGCGGGTCGTGTTAAAGACACCGGACGCTGCTCCGGCGAGCCTCGGATTCACATTGCGCATGGCCACGGTGATCATCGGCGCGAACGTGCAGCCGATGCCAATGCCCGCCACGAACTGTGGCGCCAGGAAGTCGTACCAGGCGGAATTGGTCTGCGCGATGATGGCGATGCTGCCCATGCCGCCGGCAAAAAGCACGAGGCCGACCATCAAGATGTACTTGCCGCCGATCCGGTCCGACATCCGCCCGGCCACCGGCGCCACGAACATGGAGACCAGCGAGGCCGGCGCCATCGTGAGGCCGGCCTTGAGCGCGGAGAACCCGAGTACGGACTGCAGGTAGATGGTGAACGGCAGGAATATGCCGAGCATGCCGATCGCGATGAATCCCGTGACGAGGTTCATCAGGCTGTAATTGCGATCCCGGAACAGGGCAAACGGTACGAGCGGCTCATGAGCTTGTCGCCTGGCCTGCTGGTAGACAAACAAGCCGAGCAGCACGGCGCCGACCCCGAACAGCAGCGGGATGGAGATGAAGGACGTGATCGTGCCCCAGTTGTACTTCTGGCCCTCGACCAGCGCGTAGCAGAACGCGAGCAGGGCCAGGCTGGCCAGCACAATGCCGCCGATGTCGAAGCGATGCCGCTGGCCGGTCCTCAGGTCCGGGATCACGATCACGGTCAGGATCAGCACGGCGACGCCGATCGGCAGGTTGATGAAAAAGATGTACCGCCAGTCGAAGGCGGTGACGAGCAGCCCGCCGAGCGTGGGCCCGGCGATCGTGGCGACACCGGCCACTGCGCCCCACACGCCGAATGCCTCACCCCGGCGGTCCGGTGGGAACACCATGGTGAGGATGGCCAGCGACTGGGGCATGAGCATGGCCGCGCCGAGCCCCTGGATCGCCCGGAAACCGATGAGCCAGCCAGGGGACGGGGCCAGGCCACACGCCGCCGACGCCGCAGTGAACAAGGCAACCCCGGCGAAGAACATCTGCCGCTGGCCGAGCAGGTCCCCGAGCCGCCCGCAGGTGATGAGCAGCACGGCCAGGACGAGCGCGTAGGCGTTGATGACCCAGAGCACGTCATCGAGTGAGGCGTGCAGCTTGCCGATCATGTTGGGGATCGCGATGTTGACGATCGTCAGATCGAGCAAGGTCATGAAGAAACCGAGCGAGACGACGATCAGGATGACCCACGGATTGGTGCCGCTCCGCTGTGCCGGCGCCGCCGATGTGGCCACAAGGCCCTCCCCGCTGATGAGACAACTCAGTTGCTCACGGTACGGCAGCGGTCTGACAATGCACCGGCCAGTCGGCGCTAGACGGCCACGAATCGCAGCTGACGTCAGGAAATCTGAAGGGCGCTCGCCGTCAGGCTGCCGGCAGACGCGTAGGGCTGCAGCGTGGTCACGTTGGTCATGGTGAGCGGGAAAGCCTGCGTCACACTCTGGGACAGGCCGAGCTGCGAGAGGATCTGCAGGAGCGTCGCGACCGCGTTGCCTGGAGTGAGAGTGACCGACAGCGGACCGATGTCACCAGACAGCTGGGTCGCGTACAAGAGGACCTTGCCGCTGAAGTCCAGCGAATCAGCTGTCGTGGTCAGGGTCGCGCCGCCCTGGCTGACAGCCAGAGTTGCGCCGGTCAGGTCGATGGACGTCGCTGAGAACTCCATCATCTGCACGCTGCCGGACGCGGTTGGCACGCTCACGACGCCGTCGTAAGCGAAACCTGCCAGGGTGGCGGACGTCGCCGTCAACGTGGACTGGGCCGTGGCAACGGCAAACGGCGGGGCCGTGCCGGTGGGGGTCGGGGTCGGGGTGGGACTCGGGCTCGCGCTGGCGCTGCCCCCGCTGCCGCTGCCGCTGCCGCTTCCGCCTGAGCTCGGCTGCGGGCTGGGGCTTGCCGCCGGGACAGCGCTCGGACCAGGGGATGGGGGCGGGCTAGGCGTGGCCGACGCGGACGGGTCGGGCGTGGCCGAAGCCGTCGGGTCCGCGGCCGCCGATGCAGAAGGGCTCGGATCGACGGCGGCGGCAGTCAGAGCGGAAGGAAGTCCGAGGAGGAGAGCCAGGATGGGCAGCAAGGCGAGCCCGTGCAGGACAGTTCCTTGCTCGTGCCCGGCAGCCGGCTCGGCGTGAGCTGCCGGCTCAGCCGAGTCAGCCGACTCAGCGGCCGGCTCGCCGGGCTCGACCAACCTCTGATCGTCAGCCTCATCGGGCCCAGCCGGGCGGCGACGCCCGCGGCGACGCTCGGGCCTGCCGGGCATCCAGGCAAAGCCGAGCGAGGCGCCGATGATGCCGAGAATCGTGCCGAGGAGGAAGCCGCCAAGATTCGATGCCACGAGCGCCGCCACTGCGAGCAGCACCGCCACGATCGAGTAGAACATCCGCTGGACCGGGTGGAACCAGAGCAGCAGGCCGATCGCGATCAGGATCGCGCCGATGAGAATGCCGCTGATGCCGCCGATACCGATGTGCAGGATGACGCCCATCGAGTGGATCGGCAGCGGGATCAGCAGCAATTCAGCGCCGGCGATGATCAGCCAGAGGCCGGCCCAGAAGGGCCGGCTGCGCCGCCAGGCACGGTAGCGCCGCCAGGCACGGCCAATGGGAGTCCCGGTTCTGGTGGCTGCCGCCGGGCCGGCGGGCCCGCCGGCCTCAGCCGGTGCGGGCCCGCCGAACTCAGTGGACTCGGAGTTGTCAGTCATCTGCTACAGGTGGAAGTTATTCACAGGTGCGTTGGGGTCGGCGAAGCAGGGATTGTTGCCTGCCGTCAGGCTCATGCTGAACCCAGGCAGCGTGAAGGTCCCGGCTTCGGTCGAGTACGCGATCTCCTGCAGGTTAGTGATGCTGATCGAGGTCGCCGCCTGCGAGAAGTTGCCCTTGCCGGCGAGAGCCGGAGTCTTGACCGGCAGCGCACTGTTATCGATGCCCTGCTGAATGCTGCCGAAGGTGGCGGTGGACCCGGACAGCTGGTTGGCGTCGATGATGAGCGAGCTCGCCGACGCCGGGGTGCCGTTGTTGCCGCCGGTGATCTTCAGCGTGATGGTGCCGAGGCCGAGTGGCAGCGTCTCGACGACGCTCTGGCACAGGTTGGTGATCTGCGCCGAATTGATCTCTGACTCGACCACCGGCTGAAGTCCACTGCCGTTAACGGCGTTGGCCACGTCGGCGGTGCCGAACTGCTGGAAGCCCTGGCCGGTCAGGCTGTCGGCCGAGGTCTCGCCCTGCTGTCCGGAAATCGAGAAGGAGGCCGCCAGGGCGCCGTTGGCCGTCAGCGTGAGCAGCGCGGCGCTTATCGCGGCAGCCGGGACGAACATGATCGCGAAGCGCTTCCAGCGCACCCGACCTTGCCCGGTGCCGCTTGGCTTGGCATGTCTGCGGCCAAGCGATGGCCGGCTCTCGCCGGCCGGTGGATTGGTTTCGGAGCTCATTCGGCGGCCTCCCTGCTGCCACATGTGATGGGACCGATCGAGCCGTTGCGGAGCCGGGCTGACTCGGTGTGACGGCGGTCACGAACAGACGTGACTCGCCGGTAAGTTACTGCTGAGTAAGCTGGTGAGTCAACCCCTTCACGGGGAAAAGGCAGTAGCTGGGGGCGTGCGTCCGTGCTCGCGAAAAAAATTATGGATTACGCCTATCTCAAATTACGCGTGCCATGGGCCATATTGCCCAGGTTGGTCACCATCGTGACGCAGTCGGCAGCCGGCCTGGTTGCCGCATCTGGCGGCAAAGTATGCTCCCGGCCATGGAAATTAACGGAACCGCTGCAATCGTGTCAGGCGGAGCCAGCGGCCTGGGTGCGGCAACGGTCCGCATGCTTGCCGCGGCCGGCGCCAAGGTCGTCATCGCTGATCTCAACGAGCAACTAGGCAAGGCGCTCGCCGATGAGGTCGGCGGCGTATTCGTTCGGACCGACGTCAGCGACGCCGATTCGGTCCGGGCTGCCGTCGATGCGGCCGCGTCGGCGGGCGCGCCGCTGCGTTTCGTGATCAACTGCGCGGGCATCGGCTGGGCGCAGCGGACCGTCGGTCGCGACGGCCAGCCGCACGACCGCGCCGCCTTTGGCAAGGTCATCGACGTCAACCTGATCGGCACGTTCAACCTCATGAGCATCGGCGCCGCGGCCGTGGCGAAGACCGAGCCCGCCGACACAGACGGCGCCCGCGGCGTGGTCATCAACACTGCGTCGATCGCCGGCATCGAGGGCCAGACGGGCCAGCTCGCCTACTCGGCGTCCAAGGGCGGCATCATCGGCATGACCGTGCCTGCGGCCAGGGACTTGTCCGCTATCGGTGTTCGCGTCAACACCATCTGCCCCGGCATCATCGACACGCCGATCTACGGCAACGCCCCTGGCAGCGAGGACTTCAAGGCCAGGCTGATCGCCCCCATCGTGTTCCCGAAGCGCATGGGCACGGCGGCCGAGTTCGCGCACCTGGTCCGCGCGCTGATCGAGAACGACTACATGAACGCCGAGGTACTCCGGTTCGACGCCGGCATCCGCTTCCAGCCGAAGTAAAGGAAGGTCAGACCCCATGCCCGCAGTCCTGACCGAGGTCAGTGACGGCGTTGCCGTCATCACCATCAACCGGCCCGAGGCCAGGAACGCGGTCAACGGCGACGTGGCTCGCGGCATTGCCGGGGCCGTCGACGACCTGGACGCCAGGAAGGATGTCCAGGTCCTGATCCTGACCGGAGCCGGCGGCACATTCAGCGCCGGAATGGACCTGAAGGGCTTCCTGTCGGGCGATTCGCCGGCCTTCGAGGACCGCGGCTTCGGCGGGATCGTCCAGCGGCCGCCCGCCAAGCCGGTCATCGCGGCGGTCGAAGGCTACGCTCTGGCGGGCGGCTTCGAGCTTGTCCTCGCCTGTGACCTAGTCGTGGCGAGCGAGGCGGCAAAGTTCGGCCTGCCTGAGGTCCGCCGCAGCCTGGTGGCAGGAGCGGGCGGCCTGCTCCGGTTGCCGAAGCGCATTCCCTACCACCTGGCGATGGAGATCGCGCTGACCGGCGAGCACTATCCTGCCGCCCGGCTGTATGAGGCTGGCCTGGTCAACCGGGTTGTCCCAGCGGGCGAGGCGCTCGGCGCCGCGAAGGAGCTGGCGGGCCGGATCGCGCTCGGCGGTCCGCTCGCGCTCACCGCGACCAAGCGGGTGATCGTGGAATCCGCCGACTGGCCCGACGCTGAGGCCTTCCATCGGCAGGCCGCAATCATCGCGCCGGTCTTCACGTCAGCCGACGCCCGGGAGGGCGCGCTGGCGTTCGCCGAGAAGCGCGCTCCGGTCTGGAGGGGCGAATAGCGAGCTGCGGCCGGCCGGCCAGCGGCATCAGCCGGGCCGGCCACGTTCCCCGCTGATTTGCTTGTCTTGTATGCGGCGATGCCCGCCACTGCCGGGGGAGGAGCAGCGACGGGCATCGCCTGAGGCGCCGCGCGGAAGGGGGGAACCGCGCGGGCCGGGTGGGGGCTAGCGGGCCGGGCCGGCGAGGGCGGGCCGCGGCGCGTGCCGTGCGAGCCGCTCACGAAGCCTCGCCCGGCCGCGATGGATGCGGGACATCACGGTGCCGATGGGGGTGTCCATGATCTCCGCGATCTCGCGGTAGGGATAGCCTTCGATGTCGGCCAGGTAAATGGCGGCCCGGAACTCGGTCGGCAGCTCCCGCAGAGCCTGCAGGATGTCGGAGTCGTTGAGCTGCTCCAGCGCCACGGCCTCGGCGGACCGGGACGGCGGCAGCAGCGGGTCGCCGCCGATCTGCCACTCTTCCTGGAACTCGGCGCCGAGGTCCTGGACCGGCTCCCGCTTCCGCTTCCGGTAGCCGTTGATAAAGGTGTTGGACAGGATCCGCTGCAGCCAGGCCCTGAGGTTGGTGCCGGGCCGGAACTGGTGGAAGCCTGCGTACGCCTTCGCCAGGGTTTCCTGAACAAGGTCCTCGGCGTCGCTGGGGTTCCTGGTCATGCGCAGCGCAGCCGGGTAGAGCTGGCCCATGAGCGGCGTGACTTCGCGCTCGAATCGCGCCTCTCGGTCCGGCATCGGCGGCACCCGCGCTGGCCTCGGCTGCGGAGCCTGAGCCGTCTCGACGGACGGAGCAGCCTTGACCGACTGAGCAGCCTGGAGCGACTGAGCAGCCTGGAGCGACTGAGCAGCCTTCACTGACTGAGCAGGCTTGACGGACTGAGCAGTCGCGTCGGGCTGGGTCCGCCCGGTCGCATGAGCCCGTTCCTGCAGGTCTGCCTTCGTCATCGTTGCGCTCCGCTCGTCGGGGGGTGGGGGACTTACGGAGCTAAGACGCAACTGGCGGGTAACTTGGATCCGTGATCTGCGTAACATTGTGATCACGCAGCGTGAAAGTGCTGGTCCTGACGCTGAGGCGCTAGATCCAGCGGTGGAACCACATCCTGGACATCCAGGCCGAAAATGGGATGATCTCGGCGGTCAGGACGGGATAGAGGTAGGCCAGGTTGATCAGCACCGCGATCAGATATCCGCCGGCGCCGATCGCGCCAAACGCCCGCCGGATGGGCTCCGCCCTGACCGGGCCGATGATCAGACCGAGGCACAGCGTGATCGCGATGATCATGAACGGTTCGTAGGAGACCGCGTAGTAGTAGAACTCGGTGCGGTTGTCGTGCCATGCGTACCAGACCCAGGGGAGCCAGCCAACTGCCACGCCCAGCAGGGCGGCAGCGGCCCGCCAGTCCCGGCGCGGCGCCCGGTGGAAGATCAGGTCGCCGATCAGACCGCTCAGCCACCAGAACAGGCAGAAGGCGAGCGCCAGCGTGCCACCCCACCAGATCAGCGGAGTGCCGATGGCGAGTACCTCCGAGGCCTGGCCGTTCGGCACGCCGCACTTCGGAGTCGAGCACCAGTAGAACGAAATGGGCCGCGCCAGCACCATCCAGCCAACCGGGCTGGACTTGTAGGACTGGAACGAGGAAAGCCCGAGCCCGAACTGCAGCATCCAGTGGTTGTACTGGTACCAGGAGTCGATGACGGACCAGACTGGCGTGTGGTTCCCGTTCTGGGCGGCCCACATTCGGTCGTATCCGGTGCCGGTGGCGAACCAGCCGCTCCAGGACGCCACGTACACCACAAGCGGCGCGGCGAGGAACCAGAGCGGCATCCACTTGGCATCGTGGCGCAGGCCGCCGAGCTGCCAGTTCCGGAACCCGGCAGCGCGCCTGGCGCCGAGGTCCCAGGTGACGGCCAGGCCGGCGAAGGCAATGAGGAACCACAGCCCGTTCCACTTGGTCGCGACTGCCGCGCCCAGGCAGAGCCCTGCGGCCACGCGCAGCCAGCGGATCGAAAGACCGGGGCCGGTCACGTCGCCCGGATCGGCAGCAGCCCCAGCGGCCGTCATCCTGGCCACGGTGCGGTCCCGGTCGATGACGAGCAGGCCGAAGGCGGCCAGGACCCAGAACATGAGGAAGATGTCAAGGATCGCGGTGCGGCTCAGCACCAGCTCAAGGCCATCGAGGGCCAGCAGCAGGCCCGCCACGCAGCCCAGCAGGGTGGACCTGGTCATCCGGCGGACGATCCGCGCGAGCATGAGGATGGCGACCGTGCCGACGACGGCAGCCGCCACCCGCCAGCCGAAAGATGTCAGCCCGAACGTCCACTGGCCGATCGCCATCATGATCTTGCCGAGCGGCGGGTGCGCGACCACCTCACCGGTCACGTGGCCGTTCGTCAGCTGGAAGATGTTGGGGTTGCCATGGACGAGCAGCTGGTTGACGTTCTTGACGTGGTTGAGCTCGACGCCATGGCGAAGGATGGAATTGGCGTCCGGCACGTAGTACGTCTCGTCAAAGACGACGGCGTTGGGCTGGCTGAGCCGGTAGAACCTCAGGATTCCGCCGAAGATCATGACTAGAGCTGGCCCAGCCCAGCCCCAGAAGGCGCTGCCCAGCACGACCGCGCTGCCGGTCCGGCTGGCCCGGGTCAGCAGCGACGGCTCATCGGTTTTCGTGGCAGAGGCGGTCTGGTACACATCCATCGTCAGTCATGGTATTGGCCGCGCGGCTAGCCTGGGCACGACATGAATCGGGCAAGCGCCGGGCCAGCGGGTAACGGGCCAGCAAGCACGGGGCCGGACATCAGTGGACCAGCCGGTTACGTTGGCGTCCTGACGGTCGCTGCCGCGCCGATCGGGGACCCGGCCGATGCCTCCGCCCGGCTCGGGCCCGCGCTGGCGGGGGCCGGCTTGATCGCGGCCGAGGACACCCGGCGGCTGCGGCGGCTCGCTGCCGCCCTCGGTGTCCGGCTAGCCGGCCGGGTGGTGTCCTACTACGACGACGTGGAGGCACGCCGGGTGCCCGGCCTGCTGGCTGAGCTGGCGGCCGGGCAGGATGTGCTGCTGGTGACCGATGCCGGGCTGCCCGGAGTGAGCGACCCCGGGTACCGCCTGATCGCGGCGGCAGCACAGGCCGGTATCCGGGTGACCGTACTGCCCGGCCCGTCGGCGGTCACCACTGCACTGGTGGTTTCCGGCCTGCCGGGCGACAGGTTTGCCTTCGAGGGCTTCCCCTCGCGACGGTCCGGAGAGCGGGAACGACGGTTCGCGGAGCTGGCCGCCGAACGCCGGACGCTGATCTTTTTCGAATCACCACGCCGCGTCGGCCAGACTCTCGCGGAGCTGGCGGCCGCATTCGGCACCGACCGCCGGGCCGCCGTCTGCCGGGAGCTGACCAAGACACACGAGGAAGTGCTGCGCGGCACGCTCGGCGAACTGGCCAGTCGGCTCTCCGACGGTACGCTCGGCGAGGTCACGCTCGTGGTGGCTGGCGCGCCAGCGGCCGCGGACGGGCCAGCGGCACTCGCTGAGGCGGTGGCGCAGGTGCAGGCGCACGTCCAGGACGGCGCGACGACAAGGGACGCGGTCGCCACCGTCGCGACCGCGACGGGCCTGCGCAGGCGAGACCTCTACAACGCGGCGACAGCGGCGGCCGCGGTCGACCAACTCTGACTCGCCACCCACGCTCCCGCGCCGCTCCCCATCCGCCTGCGCGCCGCTGTCGCACCCGCTCCCGCGCCGCTGTCGGATCCGCTGCCGCGCCGCTTTCGCCCGCTCCCGCGCCGCTTTCGCATCCGCTCCCGCGCCGCTGTCGGATCGGCTCCCGCGCCGCTGTCGGATCGGCTCCCGTGGCACTTTCCATCGATTTCGCGCGCCCAAACCACCGCATATCAGACGCGAAAGTGTACGAAATCGATGGAGAGTCCGACGATCGCTCCTGGCGACGCTGTATCGACGCCGTGCTGGCACCATAAGGGCGTGGAGATCGCGGAACACATTGCGTCGCTGGAGCGAGACGGGCAGCGCATGGCCGCCGCGGCGGAACAGGCCGGGCTCGGCGCCGCGGTGCCCTCGTGTCCGGGCTGGCAGGTGCGTGACCTGCTCCGTCACCAGGGCCACGTGCACCGCTGGGCGGGCCGTTTCGTGACCGAGCAACTTCCGGACGCGGTGCCGGAGCCGGGCGAGGCCGACATTCTCGCGGCCGGGCCGCCCGATGATCAGCTGCTCGATTGGTTCCGCGAGGGGCACGCGGCTCTGGTCGAGGCGCTCCGGGCGGCTCCGCCTGACCTATCCTGCTGGACGTTCCTGCCGGCCCCGTCGCCGCTGGCGTTCTGGGCGCGCCGCCAAGCGCACGAGACGGCGATCCACCGCGTCGACGCCGAGCAGGCAGCGGGCGGGGCGGTCACAGCATTCGAGCCGGCCTTCGCGGCCGACGGGATCGACGAGCTGATCATGGGGTTCCTTGGCCGGCACGAACGCCGGCTGACGGATGAGCAGCGATCCGGCGGCCGGCGGCATGTGCACATACAGACTGCCGACGCCGTCGGCGAGTGGCAGGTCGCGCTGACCGAGGACGGCAGGCGGGCGGCGAGCGTGCGCCGCGGGAGCGACCCAGCGGACTGCACGCTGACCGGGCCAGCAGCCGGTCTGTACCTCGTCCTGTGGAACCGCGCCGAACCAGGCGCGGACACCGACGTCAGCGTCGGCGGCGACGCGTCGGTCTTCCGGTCCTGGCGGGAGTGCATGCGGGTCACCTGGGGCTGACGGCCGACTCGGCGTCCGACGTCGGCCCTGGCTGCGCGACTCCCCTAGGCTGACGGTTATGACCAGCCGCCACATCCTCGCGTGCGCCGCCTGGCCGTATGCAAACGGCCCGCGCCACATCGGCCACGTGTCAGGCTTCGGCCTGCCGTGCGACATGTTCGCCCGGTACCAGCGAATGTGCGCCAACCCCGTGCTGATGGTGAGCGGCACGGACGAGCACGGCACCCCGATCCAGGTACAGGCCGACGCCGAGGGCGTGACCGCACGCGAGCTGGCCGACCGCTACAACCGCGTGATTGCCGAGGACCTGACCGGGCTGGACATGTCCTACGACCTGTACACCCGGACGACAACGCGCAACCATTACGCGGTCGTCCAGGAGATGTTCCGCGGCCTGTACGACAACGGCTACATCTTTACCCGCACGTCGATGGGGGCGGTCTCGCCGTCGACGGGGCGCACGCTGCCCGACCGCTACATCGAGGGCACGTGCCCCATCTGCGGCTTCGACAACGCCCGTGGTGATCAGTGCGACAACTGCGGCAACCAGCTCGATCCTGTCGACCTGATCAACCCGCGGTCGAAGATTAACGGCGAGACACCGGTGTTCGTCGAGACCGAGCAGTTCTTCCTCGACCTGCCGGCTTTCGCCGACGTGCTCGGCGGCTGGCTGCAGAGCAAGAGCGGTCAGTGGCGGCCGAACGTGCTCAAGTTCTCCCTGAATCTGCTCGGCGACATGCAGCCGCGGGCGATCACCAGGGACCTGGACTGGGGTGTGCCGATTCCGCTTGAGGGCTGGCGCGACCGGGCCGACAAGCGGATCTACGTCTGGTTCGACGCGGTGATTGGCTACTTGTCGGCGTCGATCGAATGGGCCAGGCGGTCAGGGGACCCGGACGCGTGGCGGGCCTTTTGGCAGTCGGGCGACGCCGAGTCCTATTACTTCATGGGCAAGGACAACATCGTCTTCCACGCGGAGATCTGGCCGGCCATGCTGCTCGGCTACAGCGGTAAGGGCTCGCGCGGCGGCGCGCCGGGCTCGCTCGGCGCACTGGACCTCCCGTCGGAGGTCGTGTCCAGCGAGTACCTGACCATGGAGGGCCGGAAGTTCTCGTCATCCCGTGCCATCGTGATATACGTCAGGGACTTCCTGTCCCGCTACGACGTTGACGCGCTGAGGTATTACGTCGCGGTGGCGGGGCCGGAGACGCAAGACACCGACTTCACCTGGAGCGAGTTCGTTCGCCGCAACAACGACGAGCTGGTAGCGAACTGGGGCAACCTGGTGAACCGGGCTGTCTCGTTCGCCGCCCGCAACATCGGCGAGATCCCTGAGCCCGGCGAGCTGACCGCTGCGGACCGGGCGCTGCTCGACAGGTCACGGGCCGCGTTCAGCACGGTCGGCGATGCTCTCGCGAGGTGCCGGTTCAAAGTCGCCAGCACGGAGGCGATGCGGACGCTCGGCGAGGCGAACAAGTACCTGTCCGACCAGGCGCCGTGGAAACTGCGCGAGTCTGACCCGGACCGGATGCGGACGATCGTGCACGTAGCCCTGCAACTGGTCGACGACGGCAAGACGCTGCTCACGCCGTTCCTGCCGCGATCGTCGCAGAAGGTGTTCGAAATGCTCGGCGGTGCTGGTGAGTGGTCGGGTCTGCCGCAGATGCGTGAAGTGGACGAGGACGGAAGTCCGTCCTACCCGGTGATCACGGGCGACTACCGGACCGCGGCACGCTGGGAGTCGGCGCCCATCAAGCCGGGCACGAAGCTGGCTCCGCCCGTACCGCTGTTCGCCAAGCTGGCCCCCGCGGTCGTGAGCGAGGAGCTGGACCGGCTGGAGAACGGGTGACGCCGCCCCCAGACGGCGCCAGCCGCGCGGACTTCAGTACGGACGCTGGCGGTGTGGACTTTGGCGGTGTGGACTTTGGTCCGGGCCCCGGCATCGGCCGGCCGCACGCGTCCGCCCCGGAGCCGCTGCCCGGCCCGGCATTCGACAGTCACTGCCACCTCGAGATGATCGATATGGCGGTCGCGGACACGCTCGCGCAGGCAGCGGCCGCGGGTGTTACGAAGGTGGTCACGGTTGGCACCGACACCGCGACCTCACGATGGGCTGCGGCGTGTGCGGCCACGTTCCCTCATGTTTATGCCGCGGTCGCTGTCCACCCCAATGAGACGGCGGCAGCGGCAGCGACGGCCGGCGAGCGCGACGCCGTGCTCGCCGAGATCGCCGGGCTTGCCGCGCTGCCGCAAGTCCGCGCCGTGGGCGAGACAGGGCTCGATTACTACCGGGATAGCGCCGCCCCGGACGTCCAGCGAGACTGGTTCCGCGCGCACATCGAGATCGCGAAGCAGGCCGGCAAGCCGCTGGTGATCCACGACCGGGACGCGCACGCGGACGTGCTGGCGATCCTGGCCGCGGACGGGGCGCCGGAGCAGGTCATCTTCCACTGCTTCTCCGGCGATGCTGAGCTCGCGGAACGATGCGTGCAGGCCGGCTATCTGCTGAGCTTCGCGGGCACCGTGACGTTCGGCAACGCTCATGATCTGCGCGCCGCGGCGGCCATCGCACCAGCGGAGCTGATCCTCGCGGAAACCGACGCGCCGTTCCTTGCGCCGGTCCCGAACCGTGGTAAGTCCAACGTGCCCGCGCAGGTCGCGAACACCATCCGCGCGATCGCGGCGGCCAAGCAGATGGATGTCGCCAAGCTGTGCGCCGTTATCGAGGCGACCGGTGAGCGGGTCTTCGGGCCCTGGCCGCATAGCGCCGCCGGTGTCGCCTGATCCGCTACCCGCGGCGCAGCTACTCGGTCCAACCGAGATCCGGGCGCTCGCGGCCAGGCTCGGCGTCCAGCCGTCGAAGCGGCTCGGGCAGAACTTCGTCGTCGACGCCGGCACGGTCACCCGGATCGCGGCTATGGCCGAACTCCGGCCGGAGGACGTCGTGCTGGAGATCGGACCGGGCTTCGGGTCGCTGACGCTGCCGCTGCTCGCCGCGGCGCGGCGGGTTGTCGCGGTCGAGGTGGACCGGGCGCTCGCCGCCGAGCTGCCCGCCACCGTCGCGGCCAGGGCACCACAACTGGCTGCCCGGCTCGAGGTCGTGAACGCGGACGCGGTGCGGGTCAACGCGCTACCTGGCGAGCCGCCCACGGTGCTGGTGGCGAACCTGCCCTACAACGTGTCGGTGCCGGTCGTGCTGCATGTGCTGGCTAGCGTCCCGTCGCTGCGGCACGGCCTGGTCATGGTGCAGGCCGAGGTCGCCGACCGGATGTGCGCGCCGCCCGGCAGCCGGGTCTATGGCGTGCCGTCGGCGAAGCTGGCCTGGTTCGCGGCAGCGCGGCGGGTCGGCTCGGTGCGCCGGGCGGTGTTCTGGCCCGTGCCCCGGGTTGACTCCGGGCTGGTGGAACTCGTGCGTCACTCGCCGGAATCCGCCGCGCAGGTGCGGGACGGTGCCGGCCGGGCGGAGACGTTCGCGGTCATCGACGCAGCGTTCTCGCAGCGCCGCAAAACGCTGCGGTCGGCGCTTGCGGGGTGGGCTGGCTCCGCCGCCGCCGCAGAGGCCGTGTTGCGCGGTGTCGGCATCGATCCGGCGCTGCGCGGCGAGGCGCTGAGTGTCGCCGACTTCGCGCAGATCGCAGCGGCTGCAGGCGCGCCCCGCCGGCCCGATAGCATCGGCACGTCGTGATCACAGCAATCAGGCCGGTTCCGGCTGCCGTGACCGTACGCGGACCGGCCAAGGTCAATCTCCAGCTCGCTGTCGGGCCCGCACGCGACGACGGCTATCACCCGCTGGTCACGGTCTTCCACGCGGTGTCGCTGAACGACGAGGTGACGGTGCAGCCCGCGGCCAAGATGACCCTGACCGTCACCGGCGAGGACGCGGCCTCGGTGCCGACCGATCGGTCGAACCTTGCCTGGCGCGCGGCGACCGCGCTCGCGAAGGCTGCCGGGCTGCGCGGCGCGGATGCCGCGGTGCGGATCGAGATCCGGAAGCGGATTCCGGTCGCGGCCGGCCTCGCCGGAGGCAGCGCGGACGCGGCCGCCACGCTGGTGGCGTGCAACGAGCTATGGGAGGCGGGGCTGTCGCCGCGGGAGCTTGCCGAGATAGCCGCCGGGCTGGGCAGCGACGTGCCGTTCTCGCTCATGGGCGGGACCGCTGTCGGTCGCGGCCGGGGCGAGGAGCTGACCCCGGCGCTGGCAGCGGGCAGTTATCACTGGGCGCTGGCGTTTGGGCGGTCGGGTCTGTCGACCGCGCAGGTGTACGCGACGTTCGACCGGCTGCGATCGGCGCGCGGGGCCAGTGGGCAGCCGACGGCTGAGCCATCGCTCAGTAACGAGCTCATGACGGCGCTTCGGTCCGGTGATCCGGCCAGAGTTGGCCCGCTGCTGACCAACGATCTGCAGCCCGCGGCGCTGTCGCTGAAGCCGGATCTGCGCCGCACGCTCGCGGCCGGCCGCGAGCACGGTGCGCTGGGCGCGATCGTCTCGGGCTCCGGGCCCACCTGCGCATTCCTGGCCAGGGACGCCGCCCACGCGCGCGAGCTGGCTGTGCTGCTCACCGGCTCCGGCGTGTGCCGGGCGGCCGCGCGGGCAAGCGGCCCCGTTCCGGGCGCAACGGTCCTGCGGGACGGCGGGCGGTCGTGAGCCAGCCAGCCGCCGGCCGTGCTGGCGGCAGCCGCACCAGCGGCAGTCGTACTGGCGTCAACCTCGTCAACCTCGAGCAGGCGAGCAAGGCCTACCACGAGCATGTACTGCTCGACCGTGTGTCTCTCGGCGTGTCCGCGGGTCAGCGAATCGGCGTGGTCGGCCGGAACGGTGCGGGCAAGACGACATTGCTGGCCGCGCTCGCCGGGACGGCGGTGCTGGATTCCGGCCGGTCGACCCGCGGAGGCGACGTACGAATCGGCTATCTGCCGCAGGCCCAGCAGCTCACCGGGAGAGTCGGCGACCTTGTCTTCGGGGCGGCGGCCGAACACGAGTGGGCCGCCGACCCGCGAAGCCGCGCCGTGGTGGGCGGGCTGCTCGGTGACATTGACACTGGCGCGGACGTACGCACGCTGTCGGGCGGTGAGCAGCGCCGGACCGGGCTGGCCGCGCTGCTGCGCGGCAGCCACGACTTGCTGCTGCTTGACGAGCCAACCAACCACCTGGACATCGAGGCAATCACCTGGCTGGCCGGTTACCTGCGGCAGCACGCGCCAAGCTACGTGGTGGTCACGCACGACCGGTGGTTCCTGGACGAGGTCACCGAGGAGACCTGGGAGGTGGCGGGCGGAGAGGTGCACGCGTACGAGGGCGGCTACTCCGCGTACGTCCTTGCCAGAGCGGAACGGGGCCGTCTTGCGGCCGCGGCCGATCAGCGTCGGCGGAACCTGCTGCGGAAGGAGCTTGCCTGGCTGCGGCGCGGCCCGCCGGCCCGGACCAGCAAGCCGAAGTTCAGGATCGAGGCGGCGAACGAGCTGATCGCTGGCGAGCCGCCGCCGCGCGACGGTGTCGAGCTGGCCCGGCTCGCTACCGCGCGGCTCGGTAAGACTGTCCTCGAGCTCGAGGACGTGTCGGCTGCTGTGGTTGGCGGCGGGCTCGGGGCGGCGTCTTCGCAGCATCCCGGCGGCCGTGTTCTGCTCGATCACGTGACCTGGCAGCTCGGTCCGGGAGACCGGGTCGGCATCGTCGGCGTCAACGGGTCAGGGAAGACGACGCTGCTGCGGCTGCTGGCAGGGCTCTTGCCCGTTCCCTCGTCTCACGAGGCGAAGCCGCGGTCGGGCGGGGCCATCACGACGACGGGCCGGGTGGTCTCGGGTGCGACCGTCCAGCTCGGGATGCTGACTCAGGAGCCGTCGGCAGTTGACCAGGACCTGCGCGTGTTGGAAGCGGCCGAGCGAGTACGCGGCTCGGCCGTCGTGGGACGGCGGGAGCTTTCAGTCAGTCAGCTGCTAGACCGGCTCGGCCTGCGGTCCGATCGGCAGTGGGCCAGGGTGGCGGACCTGTCGGGCGGCGAGCGGCGGCGGCTCCAGCTGCTGTTGCTGCTCCTTGCCGAGCCGAATGTGCTAATGCTGGACGAGCCGACTAATGACCTCGACATCGAGACGCTGACCGAGCTCGAGGATCTTCTCGACGCCTGGCCGGGGTCTGTCGTGGTCGTCAGCCACGATCGCTATTTCCTCGAGCGGGTGACCGACCACGTGCTGGCGCTGGTCGACGGGAAGCTCGCCTACTTGCCTGGCGGCGTCGATGAGTACCTGCGCCTGCGAGCCGCCGCACCTGCCACAGGTGCGCCAGGTGCCGCAGGTGAGTCCGGTGCCGCACGTGCGCCCGGTGCCGCACCTGCGCCCGGTGCCGCGGGTGCACCCGGTGCGGCAGGTGAGCGGGGGGCGACTGGCCCAGGAGCACAGGCGGCCCGGCAGCGGGCCGCGCAGAAGGAGCTGGCCAGGCTGGAGCGGCAGATCACGAGGATGACCGACACCGAGGCACAGCTTTCTGCCGAGCTCGCGGCGCACGCCAGTGACTACACCAGGCTCACTGAACTCGGCGCGCAGCTGCGCGCCGTCCAGGATGAGCGGGCCGGCCTCGAGGAGCGGTGGCTCGAGGTGGCGGAGCAGATCAGCTAGCCGCCGACCGGACCGTGGCCCGCGGTCGGCGTGCTGGCGGGCCCTCTGCTGGGGGCAGTATCGAACGGCGCGAGCAGGACGCGCAGCAGACCGGCCAGTTCCTCCCGCTGGTCAGCGGCCAGCCCTGCGAGGAGACCGCGTTCGCGGTCGAGGAGGTCCGCCACCGCTGCGTCGACCCGGCGGATGCCATCGCTCGTGAGCTCGACTAGCACGCCCCGCTTGTCCTGCGGGTCCTGGCGGCGCCGCACGAGCCCGCTCGCTTCGAGCCGGTCGATGCGGTTCGTCATGGTGCCGGAGGTGACCAGCGTCGCGCGGAGCAGGGACCCAGGGCTGAGCTGGTAGGGCCTCCCCTGCCGGCGCAGCGCCGAGAGCACATCGAACTCCCACGTCTCCAGCCCGTGGGCGGCGAACGCGGCTCGCCTGGCTCGGTCCAGATGGCGGGCCAGCCGGGAAACCCGGCTCAGCACCTGCAGCGGAGCTACATCGAGGTCCGGCCGCTCAGCGCGCCACCTGGCGACAATGTCGTCGACCTCGTCGCTCAGGGTCTGTGCTCTCCGCGCCATGTCCAGAGAATATCTCTTGACATCGAGACTTCGGTACGGGTAGATAAGTATCTTGACATCAAGAGAATTCCGGTCAAGCCGCAGCGCGTAGAGGGTGCAATTCATGACGCTCCTACGTGGTGGCTGACACGTTCGCGACTGATGGCGACCTTCGAGGAGAGCGGCATGTGGGATCCAGGGCAGTACCTGAGCTTCGCCGACGAGCGATCCAGGCCGTTCTTCGACCTCGCAGGCCGGATCGGTGCCCCGAATCCGGGTTACGTGGTCGACCTGGGCTGCGGCCCAGGTCAGTTGACGGCCTCGCTGGCGGAGCGGTGGCGTGAGGCGACCGTCCTCGGCATCGACTCGTCCGCGGAGATGATCCGGGCGGCCACGGCTGCCCGGTACGGCGGTGATGACCTTGCCGGACGGCTCAGCTTCAAGGTCGGCGACGTCCGGGACTTCAAGCCGGGCCGGCCGGTCGACGTGATCATCTCCAACGCGGTGCTGCAGTGGGTGCCAGAGCACGTCAGCCTGCTGCCGCGATGGAGCGAGCAGCTGGCGCCTGGCGGGTGGCTGGCATTCCAGCTGCCCGGCAACTTCGACCAGCCCAGCCACGCGGTGCTGCGCGAACTGGCCGGATCGAATGAGTGGCGGGACCGGCTGGCCGGCGTTGAGCTCAACCGGCAGGCCGGAGAGCCCGCAGCGTATCTGGACCTGCTGACCAGGACCGGGCTGGTCGTCGACGCATGGGAAACCACGTACTTGCACGTCCTGCACGGTCCCGATCCGGTGACCGAGTGGTACAAGGGGACCGGGCTACGGCCCGTGCTCGCTGCGCTGGCGCCAGCGGATGCGGAGGAGTTCGTCCGTCAGTACGGGGAGCGGGTCCGGACTGCCTATCCTGCCGCCGCGTACGGAACGGTACTGCCGTTCCGCCGGGTGTTTGTCGTGGCCCACAAGCCGTGAGAGACGTCGCGCTGATTGCCGGGGCTGGTCACTGATCCTGGCGTAGCTGCGCGGTGGCAGCGGCCGACAGTCGTGGCTTGGGGTCAAGCTCGCGCAGCCCGTTCCAGGCAAGGTTGACCAGGTGCGCGGCCATCTCCTCGAGACCAGGCTTGCGCGCGTCGAGCCACCACTGACCGGCCGAGGCCACCATGCCGACGAGCATCTGCGCATAGACCGGAGCCAGGCCGGGGTCATAACCCCGCTTTTCGAGCACATCACCCAGGATGTACTCGACCTGGCTCGCGATGTCGCTGATGAGGCTCGCGAAGGTGCCCGAGCCGGAGGTCGGATTGGAGTCGCGGACCAGGATCCGGAACCCGTCGGAATTCTCCTGGATATAGCGAAGCAGCTGGACGGCAGCCAGCTCGAACTTCGCCATGGTGTCCTCGCCCTCGAGCAGTCTGGTGCCCATGGTGAGGAACCGCTCGACCTCGCGGTCGACGACGACGGCGTACAAGCCCTCCTTGCCGCCAAAGTGCTCGTAGACGACGGGCTTGGACACGCCGGCCTGGGCAGCGATCTCCTCGATGGAGGTGCCGTCCAGGCCGCGCTCGGCGAAGAGCCGCCGGCCTATGTCGAGGAGCTGCTCGCGGCGCTCCTTACCGGTCATGCGCCGGCGGCTTGGTGCCGATTGACTTGTCACCACTCCATCTTGGCCGGTTAGGCCTCTTCGGGGCCAACTGGTTCACGGCTGGACTGGGTGAGCGTGAGTCCCCGCGTCATCGACCCGAGCCGACGCGTCCCCAGCTGCTTCCTGGTGAGCTTGGCCTTGTCCGGCCACCGGACGTCGTACGCCCAGCCGAACTTCTCGGCAAACCAGATCAGCCTGCCTGCCGTGTCGATCTGACCGCGCAGGGCGCCGTGCCGGGCGCAGGTCGGGTCGGCATGGTGCAGGTTGTGCCAGGACTCGCCGAACGAGAGGATCGCCAGCCAGTTGACGTTCCTGGACTTGTCCCTGACATCGAACTCCTCCTTGCCGAAGGTGTGGCAGATGGAGTTGATCGACCA
>DASQIW010000143.1:0-6075 GCA_035631375.1 Streptosporangiaceae bacterium | reverse complement strand
CGAAGTCGCTCGACTGCTCGCGGGCGAGCCCGATCCGGGCAAGCCACGCGTCATTCTGACCTCTGCCTACTCCATCGAGTACTTCGTGGACGCGCCCACTGACATCCCGGTTCACTCGTTCCTGCCCAAAACAGCATTGTCGGCGGCGGCAGTGCTAGGCGTCCTCGGAATCCATGCGGCGCCGTCGGCGGCCGGTAGCATCAGCTGACTCGAGATAAGCGACCACCGCGAGAACGCGGCTACGGTCGCCTGGATCAGGACGCCTCCCGCGCCTGGGTTACAGGCGCGAGACGAGTCGTGGCTGGCTACTCTCGGGTTCTCACGGCGGTGGCGGCCCGCTTGATGAGGCCCGCCAGCAGAGTGGGCTTGGAGACGTTCGGGAGGAGTTTGGCTCCCTTTTGGCTCCCCAACTACGAGACATATATTTCAAAAAGCACACTCACCAGTCGGGACGGCGGGATTTGAACCCGCGACCCCTTGACCCCCAGTCAAGTGCCCTGCCAAGCTGGGCCACGTCCCGATCTTGGTCCGGCTATGTCGGACGCGTGAGGCAGCCTACCGTACGGCGCCGCCGGTGACGATACGAGCGTTCGCGGTCTGGGGTGCTGCTTGCCCTGCTGACGGCCGCTGTTAGCGTTCCCGCGGGCGCCGCGTTAGCCGGGTAGAACGGAGCACTCACAGTCATGGACGACCGTCTCAGTGGTCTCGTACCGCAGCCCGTATCAATCGAGCGGCTGCCCGGCCAGCTAGTTCTCGATGGCTGCCCTTACGTGCGGCCGGCCAGCACCGCCGATCAGGCCGCTGCGGTCGCCGTGCGGTACCTGCTGGGCAGGCTGCCGTGGCTGCGGCAATCAGCCGGAGACGGCCCGCGGTGCACCGTCACCCTCGACAGCGATCTCGGCGCGGAAGCCTACCGGCTGGTGATCAGGCCGGACGGCATCGAGATAACGGCCGGGGACCTAGCCGGCTCGACATACGCCGCTCAGACAATCCGCCAGCTACTGCCCGACGACGCGTGGCGCGCTGCGCCCCTCCCGCGCGCCGAGCCGTGGATCCTGCCGTGCGCGCACATCGCGGACCGGCCCGCCCTGGCCTGGCGTGGCGCGCACATCGATGTGGCCCGGCACTTTGTGCCCAAGCGCGAACTGCTGGCACTGGTCGATGCGCTCGCCGCCGTCAAGCTGAACAGGCTGCACCTGCATCTCACCGACGACCAGGGCTGGCGGATCGAAAGCTTCATGCACCCGGCGCTGCATGAGGTCGGCTCGCACCGGACCCGCAGCCAGATCAGCCTCAACTCCGAGCGCCCGAAGGTCTACGACGACACCCCGCACGGCGGTTACTACACTCTCGCCGACCTGGCCGAGATCTCGGCGTACGCCGGCGATCGCGGCATGGCGCTGGTGCCGGAGATCGACCTGCCCGGCCACAGCACGGCGCTGCTGGCTGCACTGCCCGAGCTCGGTGCCGGCCAGCCGCCGACTGGCGGCTACCAGGTGAGCCCGGACTGGGGCATTCTCAGCAATCTGGTCGCACCGCTCCCGGCCACCATGACAGTGCTGCGCGACGTGCTGGGCGAGCTGATCACCGCCACCGGCGCGCGGTACGTCCACGTGGGTGGCGACGAGTGCGTGCTCGACAGCTGGCGTGCCGACGGCAGGGTCCAGGCCAGCCAGCGCGACCGTGGCCTGGCGACGGCCGACGACCTGCACGCCGCGTTCCTGCGGGACGTCGCTGACATCCTGGCGTCGGATTTTGCAGCCCGGGCGGTCGTCTGGGACGAGGGTTTTGCCGGTCGCGGCCGGGCGATGCTGCGTCCCGACACGATCGTGATGGCGTGGCGGGGCATGGAGGTAGCGCAGGCGGCGGCAGAGGCCGGTCACGACGTGGTCGTGGTTCCGGTGCTGCCCACCTACTTCGACTACGCCCAGGACAGCTCCGACATCGAGCCGGTCTCGATCGGTGGGCCGGTGCGGCTGTCCGACGTGGCGGGCTTCGCACCGGTGCCGCCGGACTGGCCGGCGATGGCCCGCGAGCGCGTCCTGGGTACCCAGTTCCAGGTGTGGACGGAGTACATCCCGGACGGGCGCGCCCTCGAGTACATGATGTTCCCGAGGGCGTGCGCGCTCGCCGACGTCGCGTGGTCGGGCGGCCCGTCGCCGCTGACTGGCGCTGAGAGCCTCGGTCCTGAGCGGCCACCGCTGCAGGACCGGATCAGTGCGCACCTGCGCCGGCTGGACGCCGCGGGACTGGAATACCGGCCGCTGACAGGGCCGCGGCCGTGGCAGCAGGGCGGCCGCGGACCGCGCAGGCACCGGCCCGGCTACCGGATCGCCGATGTCGACGTGCACCTCGCCGAACTCGCCGCCGGGGAGGGGCGGCTCTAAGGACTTTCAGGTGGCGGATGTCCGAGTTGACCAGGCAGCGTTAGCTTGCCTAACTTTAGACCGACCGGCCGGTATGACCCTGGGCCGGAGACGAGCGGAGCGTGGCGCATGGCGGTGAGATCGAGGGAATCCGTCGGCCGGCCCGGCAGAACGCCGGTGAAAGAGCGGCTACTGAGTGTCGCGACTCGCCTGTTCGCCCGTCACGGCTTCGAAGGCACGTCGGTCCAGGATATCGTCGACGCCGCCGGCGTCACCAAGGGCGCGATGTACCACTACTACGGGTCCAAGGACGATCTGCTGTACGAGGTCTACCATCAGGTGCTCTCGATGCAGATCTCGCACCTGGAGGAGATCGCCGCGGGGCCCGGCACGGCCGAGGAGCGGCTGCGGGCCGCGGCCGTGGACGTGGTGCAGACCAGCCTGGACAATCTCGACGACATGATCGTGTTCTTCCGCTCGCTGCACATGCTGCCCGACGACAAGCAAGCCCGGGTCCGCGCGGAGCGGCGGCGCTATCAGGACAAGTTCAGGGCCCTTGTCGATGAGGGCGTGGCGGCCGGCACCTTCCGCTCGGACATTTCGGCCGACATCGTCGTGCACTACTTCCTGAGCGTGGTCAACCAGCTTGGCTCGTGGTACAAGCCAGAAGGATCATTGTCTCCGGCGCAGGTGGGCGAGCTGTTCACCGAGCTGCTCATCGGCGGGCTAGCGACTAGGTAAGGGAACGGGCTGGCGCAGGGCTGGTCACGCCTCGGCACGGGCGGCGGTGCGGCCTGGCCGGGGCCCTTGCGATCTGTCTTCCGCCGCCCGCCGCGCCTCTACGGGTCAAGAACCGGCCGATAGTACCGTTGGCAGGAACAAAGATCGCGTCTACGGGGCGGACAGATCACGGATGCAGCCTTACATGCCGGTGGACATGCAGGCTGGCTGGCAGCCGGGCGAGACCCGCCGGCGCCGGAGGCTGCGCGTTGTCTTCCGCAGGGCATTCCTGACGCTGGTTTCGCTGCTGCTCGTCTGCGCTGCCGGCTTCGTGATCCTGTTGCTCATCACACCCTCGGTCGCTAACGCCCCGCAGCTCGCCCAGGCATTCGACCGGGCGAACGGCGCTCCGTACCCCGGCGTTGCGGCTCCTGCCCGGTTCAGCACGGCGCTGGAGGCGACCGAGGACCACCGGTTCGCCAGCGAGCCGGGCGTCGACCTGTTCGGGGCCGGCCGGTTCTTCTATGGCGAGCTGCGCGGGCAGGGGGATCAGGGCGGCTCGACCCTGTACCAGCAGCTGGCCAAGATGCTGTACACACCCGGACAAGGAGGCCTGTCGGCGAAGGCGGACCAGGTCGCGCTCGCGGTCAAGCTCAAGTACAGCTACAGCGGCGCCGAGATTCTCCGCCTCTACAGCGATGTGGCGTACTTCGGGCACGGCTTCTACGGGCTGGTGAACGCGAGCTGCGGGTACTTCGGGGTGCAGCCCGCCCAGATGTCCTGGCCGCAGGCAGCACTGCTCGCCGGACTCGTCCAGGGGCCCAGCTCCGACGACCCGATCAGCCACCCGGCCGCGGGCCTCAGCCGTGAGCAGCACGTCCTGGGCAGACTGGTCTCGGTCGGTGCTATCAGCCAGGCCAGCGCGAATGCCTACCTGAAGATTCCGATCTCGACGCTCGTTGCACACGCGGGCGGCTGTGGCCAGAATGCCAGCGACAGCCAGCGACAGGCGGGGAACGACTAGCTCGAGCCTAAGGGGTCCGCCGGTGCGAGGCCGGAGTGTGACTGCCTGGCTCTCGCTGCTGGTCGGTGGGCGGGCGGAACGAAGGGCGGCCGGGCCGGGCATGACTGCGCGGAGCGCTACCGGCACCGTTCGGGTCGGCACCGTTCGCGCCGGCGCCGGTGGCGGAGGACCCGTTCTCGGAGCTGCCGCTGCTGGCGGGAGACTCGCGGGCCCCGGAGCCGTCAGCCGCGGCGCCGTTGGCCGGGAAGCCAGCAGCCGAGGCGCCATTGGCCGAGAATCCACCAGCCGAGGGGCCGTTGGCCAGGAAGCCATTGCCAGATGCCCCGTTGGCCGACGGCTTGGTGGAGGCGTCCGAGCCGGCAGTGGTGTGGTGGCCAGCGGGGACCGCGCCTACTACGGCCGCCAGGTCGCGAGCTTCCTCCTCGGGTGGCTCGCCGTGCGCGAGGGCAGGTGTCTCGCGCCAGATCCACTTGCGATAGGACCAGAACCGGAACAGCGTGCCCAGGCCAGTGCCGACAACCAGGGCGACGTTGTACCAGGCCACGCTGTGGCCAAGACCGGCGAGATCAATGAGGCCGATGCAGCCGTAGTAGATGAGCAGCCCAGCCCCGTTGAGGACGAAGAACATCGTCGAGTCGCGGGTCGTGCCCTTGCTCTCACGATGCGCGAACGTCCAGTACCGGTTGCCCAGGTAGGTGATCACCGTGGCCAGGATCGTCGCGATCGTGATGGCCTTGTACTTGCCGATCGGGTGCAGCGCGTTAGCGATACCGAATGTCACGATGAACCCGACAGCGCCGATGACCAGGAACTTAAAGCCCTCGTGGATCAGCTGGCGGAATCGCGCGTAGAGCTTGCGGATGCTGCTCACCTGTGGGATCTGCCTCCTGCCCCGTCCGCCAGATCCTGACCCTGAGAGTACCGTCCCGGCTGTAGTGAGGTGCCCGGCGGCGGAGGAGGTTACCCCCGCCTGGCCAGTTATTGGTTCGGAACTGACAGACCCGTTAGGTAAGGTCACCCCCGTGCCCAATCCCGATGTACTCATCCGCGCGACCGGCCTAACGAAGCGGTTTGGGCAGTTCACCGCAGTAGACGGCATCGATTTCGAGCTCCGGCGCGGAGAGGCGTTCGGCTTTCTCGGTCCGAACGGTGCGGGCAAGTCCTCCACGATGCGCATGATCGGCTGCGTCTCCCCGCCCACCAGCGGCGAACTAGTCATTCTGGGCATGAACCCGGTCAGCGACGGTCCGGCGATCCGCGGCCGCCTCGGGGTCGTACCGCAGGAAGACACCCTCGACGTGGAGCTGACCGTCCGGGAGAACCTGCTCATCTACGGCCGCTACTTCGGCCTTTCCCGGGCTGTCATTGCCGACCGGACGGCCAGGCTGCTGGACTTCGTCCAGCTCTCCGAGCGGGCCGATGACCGGGTGGAGCCGTTGTCAGGGGGTCTGAAGCGGCGGCTGACGATCGCCAGGTCCCTGATCAATGAGCCGGACATCCTGCTGCTGGACGAACCGACCACTGGCCTTGACCCGCAGGCCAGGCACGTTGTCTGGGACCGGTTGTTCCGGCTCAAGCAGCAGGGCGTGACGCTGATCCTGACCACGCACTACATGGACGAGGCCGAGCAGCTCGGTGACCGGCTGGTCGTCATGGACGGCGGCAAGATCGTCGCGGAGGGCTCGCCACGGGAGCTGATCGACAATTACTCCACCCGAGAGGTGCTGGAGCTGCGGTTTCCGCCAGAAGAGCATGAGCAGGCGGCCGAGCGGGTGGCCGGGACCAAGGCTGACCGGACTGAGGTGCTGGCGGACCGAATCTTGCTCTATGTCCAGGACGGCGACGCCGCGCTGGACCAGGTCCGGCGCCTCGGCCTCGAGCCGCTGGCCTCGCTGGTTCGCCGGAGCACACTGGAGGACGTGTTCCTCCGGCTGACCGGCAGGCGGCTGGAGGACTGATGGCCGC
>DASQIW010000142.1:0-34501 GCA_035631375.1 Streptosporangiaceae bacterium | reverse complement strand
GCGGCCGAGTAGTCCGACGCGGTCGCGAAGTCGGGTTCCTCGCGGGCGAACTGGTGAACGAAGACGGCGCCGTCCTCGCGGTGGCGACCGCAACGGTGCAGATCCGAGCTCAGATGCTCGCTCAGCGCACCTCATGACCGCTCGGCCGCCGGGTCGCTAGGGTGGCGCCGTGCCCCGTTAACCGTGCCGGCGTTCGACCACATCTTCCTCGTCATCATGGAGAACCACGGCTATGACGAGATCATGGGCAGTTCCGACGCGCCATACCTGAATCAGCTCGCGGATCGCTACGGCGTCGCCACGACTATGTCTCGGTGGCGCGGTCCCGGCCAGCCAGCTCGTGGCCGACCTTGCTTCCGCGCAGACGATGCCGGCGTTCGGCTGGATAACCCCGAACATGCTCGACGACATGCCCGGCAACCAGGTAGCCACGATCGTCGTTGCCGAGCAGATCCCCGCTGGGTTCCGGTCGGCCGTTGCCTACAACCACTACTCGCTGCTCCGCACGATCGAGGTCGCGTGGGGACTGGCGCCGCTGACCGCCAACGACGCCGAGGCGACCGTCATGAGCGACTTCTTCTGATAATCCTGTAGTCGCCGGGTTGCCTTATGCAGGCTGAGTCCACAGCCCGATCATGCTGGCGAAGCGCGCCACGATGATGGGGACGATGCCATCGTCCGCGAGCGCGCGCTCGACCTCTTCGCGCGAGGGTTCGCGCTCTCTGTCGGCCCACGAGACGAGCAATGCCAGCTGGGCGGCGAGACCAGGCTCGAGTTCACTCCAGCGCCGGGCACCACGGGACCGACTGGTGGTCCAGGTGTGGTCGTGGGCGCTGACCAGCCCGGCGACGGCCAGGAGCGTCTTGCGGGCGGCCCGGACGCCGACCAGATCAGGGGCCAGGGTTCCGGACTCGAGTTCCTGCCGCCACCTCCAGAGAAACTGGCCGAGGTCGCCGTTGAAACCCCGAGCAGCCCGGACATCGGCTGGATACGCAGGCAGCGCCGCGGATGGATCAGGGCCGGCGAGGTGGACGCAGTAGTGGCGAAGGAAGACCCGATCGCCGTAGGCGGCGTCGCTGTCGCCAGCTAAGCCTGCAGATGTCAGCCCAACGACTTCCACACCCCTGCATCGGTCGACGTACCGGGCGGAAAGGCGCCGCCCAAGGCTGGCCGTGTCCGCGAGATCGATCGACAGCAGATCGACATCCGATGATCCCGGACGGGCGCTGCCGTTAGCCACCGACCCGTAGACGTACAGCGAGGCGCCGGACTCGCCCAGCATGGCCACCGCTTCGGTGAGTACGGGCTCGAAGGTCGCAGGCACCCGCTCGCGATGCGCGCCCGTCCGGATCGTCCCGTCAGCCGCTACGCCCTCGTCAGGATCAGCCACGGCAGCCAGCCACGATCCGGCAGTCTAACGGGCTCGCTCCGGTTGATCTGGTCGGCGCGGTCGAGTGCGATATAGCCTGATCGGGCCGATGTGTCCGGCGGAGGCCGCTTGGCTCGGGAGGGAACGTGGATCGAAAGCTGCGGATCGCCGTCATCGGGGGAGGCATCGGCGGTCTCAGTGCCGCGCGTGCATTACTGCAGCGCGGGCTGGAGGTTCACGTCTACGAGTCCTCGCCCGAGCTGAAGGAGATCGGCGCGGGCGTCGCGCTCGGCCCGAACGCGATGAAGGCGCTGCGGGCGCTCGACGTGGAGGCCCCCGTCCGGGCTATCGGGTATCAGTCCAACTTCCAGCAGCTGCGCACCTGGAAGGGCCGGATGATCTCCCGAACCGACACAGCCCTCTCCGCTCAGCGATTCGGCGCCAGCGCCTGCACGATCCACCGTGCGGACCTGCTTGACGTCCTCGCGCAGTCGGTCCCGGCCGGACTGGTGAGCCTCAGCGCTCGTTGCGAGGCCGTCGCGACGGGCGACGACGGCGCCGTGGCGCGCTTCACCGACGGCAGCGAGGTCGAGGCCGACGTCATCGTCGGTGCTGACGGCATCCACTCGGCGGTCCGCGCGAGCCTGTTCGGACCCGATGCGCCGCAGTTCACCGGCAAGATCTGCTACCGCAGCGTCATCCCGGTCGCGGACCTGCCCGCCCGGCGGCTGGAGCCTTACGAGGGCCTCTGGCTGGGGCCGCATGGCACGATCGTCAACTACGGAGTCCGCCGCGGTGAGCTCATCAACGTGGTTGCCCACTACGAGGACGCGACCTACAAGCATGAGTCCTGGATCGCGGAGTGCGACCGCGAGGAAATTCTCGAGCGGTACCACAGATGGCACCCGTCGCTGCGGGAGGTGTTCGAGGCGGGCAAGCTCTGGTACAAGTGGGCGCTGTACGACCGGGACCCGATCCCGGCGTGGAGCACGGGCCGGACGACCATCCTCGGTGATGCCGCCCATCCGATGCTGCCCTACCTCGGCCAGGGCGCCGGGCAGGCCATCGAGGACGGCTGCGTCCTCGCCGCTGCTCTGGACAAGCTGAGCGACGATCCGTCCGGCGCGCTGCAGCTCTACGAGCGTTCGCGTCGGCCGCGCGCGAGCCGGGTAGTGCTGACCTCCCGCGCACGCGGCGACGATAACCACCTCGTCTCGCCCGTCGCCGCGATGAGCCGGGACGTGCGCATTGCAATCAGGAGGCGCATCCGCGGAGACGTCACCGGGCGGGGCGAGGGCTGGATCGCCGAGTACGATGCCGGATCCCCGGCGGCGCTCGTGGGGTGACAGCGACCCGCGCTGTCGGGCCCGCGCATCGAGGTGTCCGCGTTGGGTATCCATGAAGTGACGGATCTGCCAAGGGAAGACCTCTCTGCGGCCCCGCAGAACCCGCAGGAATCGGCTAAATCCAGAGAAAATAGGTCAAGCGAACTGCCTCAGCACCGAAGGAGGAGCTCGCATGTCTAATCACTTCAGTGCCGCCAACCTCAAGTCGCCCTACGACGACCCGCGGCTTGACCTGACCGACGTCTTCGCGTTTCACGCGCCGGCCGACCCCGGCAAGACCGTGCTGATCATGGACGTCGACCCGTTCCGGACCGACAGCATGTTCCATCCGGACGCGGTCTACCGGATCAACATCGACACCGACGGCGACGCGCAGGTCAACAGGGCGTTCCGATTCGTGTTCTCCGAACCCGAGAACGGCAGCCAGACCGGGAACGCTTTCTACGCCTTCGCTGACCACGCGCCTGATGCCGAGCCGCCCGACGAGATGCTCCTGGCCGCGATTCCGGTGGCACAGGGACGCGCCGTCAAGCCGGCCAGCTCGGGTAGAGCGCGACTGTTCGCCGGAGTCCGCAGCGACCCGTTCTTCGCCGACATCGAGGGCACACTGCACGGGTTCCAGTGGACCGGGGAGGACAGCTTCGCGGGCAAGAACGTACTGTCGATCGCGCTCGAGGTACCCGACGACATGCTCGGCCCGGAGCCCGAGATCGGTGTCTGGGCCACCGTGAGCCTGTGGCGCGACGGCGAACTGGTGCAGGTGGATCGTGGCGGGCACCCGACGATCAACCCGTTCGTCAACCCGGACAGCGCGAAGGACGAGTACAACACCAGGCAGCCAGCTGACGATGTCGCCAACTACCTGGAGCCGTGGTCGAAGCTCCTCGAGGAGATGGGCGGCTATGCTCCGGCCGACGCCAGGACGGCGGCCCTGACCGCGCTGCCCGACATCCTGCACTACGACCGCGCACAGCCGGCGGGCTACCCGAACGGCCGGGTCCTCACCGACGACGTGTACAGCGATCGGTTTGCCTGGCTGTCTAACGGACGGATTCCGCCGGACGGGCTGCACCCGCACGGCGACCTGATGGCCGATTTCCCTTACCTCGGCCCGCCGAATTCATAGCCGTCACCGCAGGCTCAGTGACCGGCGACCTGTCCGCCGTCGATATGCAGGATCTCACCGGTGATGTACGGCGAGGACTCGAGGAATAGCACGCCCTGGACGACGTCGCTGATCTGCCCAACGCGTCCGAGCGGAACGATGGCCGCGCTGCTGGCGTAGCTCTCAGGGGAGTGCAGCGCCGTCTGGATAATGCCGGGTGAAACCGCGTTGACCCGGATGCCGCGGTGTGCATATTCGATGGCGAGCGACCTTGTTGCCGATGCGACGCCGCCCTTGGTGAGCGCCACGAGCACGGCCGGCACCGCAGCGATCGGGCGTTCAGCGATCGTGGCTGCCACATTGACGATGTGTCCGGCGGAGCGCGTCAGCATGTCCCTGACGACGCGCTGAGTCAGCATGAACAATCCTGTGAGGTTGACGCCGACAACGGTGTCGTACTCGTCCTGGGTGTAGTCCGTAAACGGCTTGCTGAGGTAGACCCCGGCGTCATTGACGAGCGTGTCGATCCGGCCGAACTGGCCGAGTGCCTCGCCGACGATCCGGTCAGCGGTGGCAGGTTCGCGGATATCGCCCTCGACACCGAGCACAGCCGGGTCCTTGGCGGGCTTGATCGTGCGCGCACTGGCTACGACTGCCCAGCCCTGCTCGCGGTAGGCGGCGACGAGGCCGGCGCCGATCCCCTGGGAGGCTCCCGTGATGATCGCGACGCGCTGATCCCTCGAGGCCGACACGTCGCGGCATCTACCCTGGTAGCCCGGCCGCCACGCTCGGTTGATCGGATCGTCGCCAGACGGATGCGCGCAGCGCCTGCCTGCCCTCCAGGGCGACGCTCGCCGGGATGTCGTAACTGGCCACGCAGGAGTAGCACCCGCGCGGGAAATACGTCCGGCCGATATCGCCGGTCAGTACATCGGCGCCAGCGGCCGCGACCTCGTCCAGGTACGCGCTGACCTGATCCGCCAGTTCCCGCTCGTACCAGACATCTCCCGCCACGATCACGTCGGCGCGTATGCCCGCCCCGGCCATATCGCTGACGCAGACGGGAACGGGCACGCCGTTGGCCGCCGCGTTTGCCCTGATCGCGGCCGCAGCAAGCGGGTCGGGCTCGGCCGCGATGACGAGGACAGCGCCGGCCCTGGCAGCTGCGATCGCTACCAGGCCGGAGCCGGATCCGAGGTCGAGAACGGTCCGGCCTGCCACCACGCCAGGGTGGTCGAGCAGGTAGCGCGCGAGGACCTGACCGCCCGGCCAGGCGACGCTCCAGAACGGCGGCGGCAGGTCGGTCTGCCCGAGTGCGCGCTCGGTGAGCTCCCACATCGCGTAGATGTCGTCAGCCTGATACAGGCTGATCTCGGGCACGAACGGCACCGGGGCGAGCAAGGTCGCAGAAAGCACGAGCCGCGCCGGGGTCACGCTGCCAGTATGATCGCCGCCTACCTGACCGCCGGGGCCTGCAGGCGCATTCGCAGTGAGCAAGGAGACGTTCTGATGCCGATCGCACTGAGCCAGCCGACAGTTCGGCTGATGGACGGCCGTAACTACGCTGTCCTCGCGACCGTGAATGCTGACGGGAGCCCGCAGACCTCTGTCGTGTGGATCGGGCGCGACGGCGCTGACCTGCTGATGTCGACCATCGAGGGGCGCAAGAAGCACCGCAACATGGTTCGTGATCCGAGGGTCAGCGTGACGATCATCGACTCCGCCGATCCGGAGAACTACGTGGAGTTGCGCGGCCGGGTGACGATGACGCCAGACATCGGCCGCCAGGTCGACACGCAGCTGTCCTGGAAGTACGACGGGAAGGACCCCGGCGAGGACCGGCCGGGCGCGGTCCGCGTCGTCGTGCGGCTGGCGGTGGAGAAGGTCACCGGCTACGCTGCCCGCCCCGGGTGAGTCCGCGCTGATTACCCGAGAGTGATCCAGTAGCGTCGCGTACGGCCGAGTCCGGTGTCCCGCACATCCTCAAGGACGCCGCCCGCCTTCTCAATGGTGCGGGCCGACGCGAGGTTGGCGTCCCCGCAGGTAACCAGCACCCGCTGCAGCCCGAGGGAGCGCGCTTCCGGAAGCACCGATCGGAGTGCCCAGGTCGCGATGCCACGCCGGCGTGCCGATGGGCGTACGCCGTAACCGATGTGGCCGCCCGCCCGCAGCAGGACGTCGTTGAGGGCGTGACGAAGGGTGATGGCACCGAGGTAGCTGTCGCTGTCGGCGATCCACCAGTAGGTAGCGTGCACGCGTCCCGCAGCTGGCGGGATGCAACGGTCCGCCTCGCAATGCAGCCTGGCGACCCACCGGGCGAAACCCTCCGGTGAGTCGACGTCGTCGTCCGGGTGTAGGCCGGAGCCGGCCTGATCGGCGTCGAGGCCCCACTCGTTCCGGGCGGCGAGCCAGGACTCGCGCAGCCGTGTTGTCGGTGCAATCAGCTCGGGCATGGGATCTGATGGTAGGGGTCAGCAGATCCCATACGGCGCCGGCTACGCGCCGGTGAGCAGCGGGTCGCTCGGATGTGGCGTCAGCGGTGTCGTCGGGACGCTCATCCAGTCATAGAGCGGCAGTGACTCGAGGATCTCCTGCATGTCATCGGCATCAGCCGCGCGCCACAATCCGAGCGAATAGCCCTCGCCGGCCAGCCGCCAGAGTCGTTCCAGATTGCCCTGTTCGGCGAGCTCGCGGGCCCGGTCCGCCTCCCTGGCCTCGGTGACGCTGACCTCCTCGGCTGGGGTTCCCGCGGGAACCGTGATGACGAACGTGGTGAGGAACTCGGTGCTGCCCGGAAGCTGAGCGGACTGACCTGCCGGCGCTGGCCCGCCGACCGGGTCGTGCGGATGCGGTGCAAGCGGTGTCGACTCGTCGGTCCGCCAGACTCGCAGCGGCATCGACGCGAGTACCTCCTCGAGCTGGCCGTCGTCGTCCGCGGCGAACAGGCCAAGCGAGCGCCATTCGCCCGGCGCCAGGGGCGGCCGCCAGAGCCGCAGCAGATGTCCCTGGGCCGCAAGCTCGCGTGATCGTGCAGCCTCACGTGTGCGTATGTCCTGGATGTCCCCTTCTGGTGTTCCGTCAGGGACGTGCGTCGTCATTGTGACCAGGTATTCCATCAGCGTGCCTCTCCGCGCAGGTGAGCAGTGCCTACCCCGTTCGGCGCGGTGCATCCGCCCGGCATCACGCGACGCTGGTCGGTGTAGCAGATTGCCGCGGAGGGCACATCGGTGCCGAGGCGCGTCTGACAGGATCCGCACACAGGGGCCACAAGGTTGGGCGAGGGCGCATGAGCGAGGACTACGACGTCATTGTGATGGGCGGCGGATCGCCGGGTGAGCACTGCGCCGGCGAACTCGCGGACGGCGGCCTGCGGGTCGCGCTCGTGGAGCAGAGCCTGGTGGGCGGCGAGTGCTCCTACTTTGCGTGCGTCCCATCGAAGACGCTGCTTCGGCCCGGCGAGGCTGTACATCAGGCTCGTGATGCGACCGCCAGCGCGCAACTCGACATCGCGGCGGCGCTGGCATGGCGCGACTTCATGGTGTCCGACTATTCCGACGCTGGCGCGGAACGCTGGCTGGCGAGCAAGGGCATCGATCTGCTGCGCGGTACGGGACGCCTGGCCGGTCCCGGAGCGGTCGACGTCGACGGCACCCGCCACACGGCGCGCCACGTCGTCGTCGCGACTGGCTCTGATCCGGTCATACCGCCGATTCCCGGCCTGCGCGAGATGGCGGGGGTGTGGACCAACCGCGAGGTGACCGGGATGAAAGCCGTGCCGCGCCGGCTGGTAATCCTCGGTGGGGGGCCAGTCGGTGCCGAGATGTCTCAGGCAGTCCGGCGCCTGGGTGGCGAGGTGGTGCTGGCCGAGGGTGCTTCGCACGTACTGGCCCGCGAGCCGGAGCCCCTCGGTGCGGCGCTCGGCGACGTGCTGCGGGCTGATGGCGTCGAGCTCCTCCTGGGCCTGCATGCGACGGCCGCGCGACGCGATGGCGCGGACTTCGTCCTGACCCTCGACGATGGCAGCGAGCTGCGGGGCGACCACCTGCTCGTCGCGACCGGCCGGCGTCCCCGGACGGCCGGGATCGGCCTGGAAACGGCCGGCGTCACGGCCACCGACGCGGGTATCCGGGTCGACGCGCGCCTGCGGGCCGGCGAGCGAGTGTGGGCGATCGGCGACGTCACCGGCGTGCGCCTGCTGACTCACGTTGGCAAGTACCAGGGCGACGTGGTGGCAGCGAACATCCTGGGAGAACCACGCGAAGCGAACTACGAGGCAATTCCCGACGTCGTCTACACCGATCCGCAGGCGGCGGCTGTCGGGGCGACTGAGGCCCAGGCCAGTGCCACCGTCGCACTGTCTGAGGTAACCAAGCTGGAGACGTTCAGTCGCTCTTACGCGCAGTCCAACGGCTTCCTCACCCTGCTCAGCGACGGCGAGCGGCTAACCGGCGCGTACGCCCTCGGCCCGGAAGCGGGCGAATGGCTGCAGCAGGCAACCCTGGCGATCCGGGCGCGCATCCCGATCGCCGTGCTCCGCGACACGATCCAGCCGTTCCCCACCTTCTCCGAGATCTACGTCGCAGCGCTGAAGGCCCTGAGCCAGACGCTGCAGTCAGGAGCTAGCCGTGCGCGCTGACATGACCCCGGGCGGGACTTTTCCCGACTACGAGCTGACCGACCATACGAAGACCCGGCGCAAGCTGAGTGAGCTGCAGGGGATCGATCCGATGATCCTGCTGCTATCGCGCGGCGGCTACTGCCCGAAAGACCATCAGCAGCACCTCGAGCTCGTGGCTAGCTACTCCAAGATCGCCGTCGCCTACACCCAGATCGTCACCATCTCGACCGACAACCTCATCGAGACCAACGAGTTCCGCTCGTCGGTCGGCGCGCAGTGGACGTTCCTGTCCGATGCCGGACGGCACGTCCAGCGGGATCTCGACATCCAGGAGTACACCGACCCGCACCACAACCCGATGGTGCCGCATACGTTCGTGCTCAGGCCGGGGCTTGTGATCCACAGCATCTACAACGGGTACTGGTTCTGGGGCCGGCCCTCATTCGAGGACCTGCGTCGCGACCTGCGGGAGGTCACGCGCGAGATCCGGCCGGACTGGGACCTGGCCGCGCCGGGCCTGCGGGCAGCCTGGGACGCGGGCGAGCACTCGGCGTTCTACCCCTACGAGGGAGCACACGGGAGCTAGCGCGCCGCGCGCCGGCCGCTCCCAAAGCCTCACTCTCCTCGCTCGGACAGATCGGCCGGGCGGAGGCGAAACTCCTGCAGCCGCAACTGGTGATACTTCTCTGTCTCGCCGACCCACTCCATGCCCATCCGGCGTACCATCGCCTCCGCGCGCGCGTTGGCCGGGCGGACCAGGGCGATGACCTGTTCGAGGCCCTGGTTGAAAGCCCACCTGGCCAGAGCGAGGCCGGTCTCGGTCGCGTAGCCCTTTCCCCAGGACGCCCGGTTGAGCTGCCAGCCGATCTCGTATTCCTCGTCTGGTGGCAGCGGCAGGAGCGTGGCCCCCCCGACCAGGCTGCCGTCAGCGCGGAGCTCGACGGCCCAGCGGCCCGCCGGGGTGAGCATCCGCCCGTTGTCGGCGATCCACCGCTGCAGCACCTGGTCCATAGCCGTTTCGTCGGGCACCCGGTCCATCGCCGGAGTCAGCCAGCGCGCGACCTCGGTGTCGCCGTACGACACGAGCGCTGCCTTAACGTCGTCGGGGAGCCAGGGGCGCAGCAGCAAGCGGTCGGTCAGGATCTGCGGAGCCATGGACGCCACCCTAACCGCGAGGCGCGCCGACTCACCGGCGTGCCCTCGCCTGGTCCGCGTCCGTCTGTTCCTGCTTCGCCCGGAACGTCGCCGCGATGTGCGGCGCGCGATGAGCGACCACGACGATGCCCGCTGTCATGACGATGAGAGCGATCACCTCGCCAGCTATGCCCGCCGGGCTGCTGCTGAACTTCTCGTCCAGCCACAAAGAGGCGAGTGCCACGGAGATGAGCGGATCGCAGACAGTGATGATCGAGATCACGGGCGCGATCAGGACGCTCTGCTGAAACGCGTTGAGGTTGAGCAGGAAGCCCAGCGGACCGACGATCGCCAGGACGTAGATCGGCCAGTCCGTCAGCACGCCAGCCAGCCCGCCGCCAGTCGGGGATACCACGAGCTTGATCAGGAACGCGGCGGCTCCGTAGCAGATACCGCAGGCCAGCGCCAGGGCGAGCGGCCGCACGTTGCCACCACGCCGGGCGACCAGGAGGCATCCGCCCACCGTGGCCGCGAGCCCGGCGCCGAGCGGCAGCACGACCAGGAAGCCCACGCTGGAGCGGCCGTTGGTTGGCTGCGCGATAGCGAGGAAGCCGGCCACCCCGGCGGCCGTGGCCAGGACGCCGCCGAGCAGGACCGGGTCGAAGCGACGACTCAGGTAGGCAGCGAGCAGTACCGCGAAGATGAGGTCGCAGACCAGCAGGGGCTCCACCAGGGCAAGTGCTCCGAATCGCAGCGCGACGACCTGCAGCGCGAAGCCGACGATCGTACCGACGATGGACGCCAGCCAGAGCGGCTGCCGCACCAGGTCGAGGAGGATCGTCGGAGACAGGGTGCGCCGCTGCCGCACCCGCTTGGTGCTGCGCTGGTCCGCGACCTCGGCGATGCCGAGGACCAGTGCTGCGGCGAGGCCGAGCACGATGGCTGCTCCTGGTTCGGACAATCTGCCCGGCCACCCCCCCGAGAGCGCGCTATCTGCCCGATAACCGGACTAACTGCCGGGCCCGTCATGAACCATGCCCGGCAGAACCTACCCAGCAGGGCGTTTGTCGCACCGTCGACGCCACGACTAGCACTACTCACTCCACCAGCAGGGCCGTTCCGGCGGCGCACCAGGGTGGCTGCGTCATACTTCAGACGTGAATCGCCGGCTCGCGGTCGATGTCGCTGCTTGCGTCCTGCTGCTGGCGCAGTTCCTGCTCGGCATGGCCGTCAACCTCAGCGTCGTGCTCCCCGTGCACCACCCGGGGGCCGCAGCGAGCAACTACTTCTCCGGCGTCGCGTCGGGTGTGAGCTGGGTCATCTCCACGGGGCCTGGCTGGGTTGCGGCCCACGCCGCCCTCGGGCTCGCGCTCGTCGTCGCCGCTCTCGCTGCGATCGCGCTGACCTGGCGGTCGGGCAGCCGCACGGAGCGAACGATGTCGGTACTCGGCCCCTTGTTCATCATCGGGGCCGGGTTCAACGGTGCCAGCTTCCTGAACTACGGCCACGATGCGAGCTCGTTCATCATGGCCGCGCTCTGGGCGCTCGCCACCGCGTGCTACGTCACCGGTGCGGTGCTGGCTGCCAGGCGCACCTGACGGTCACTGACCGGCGAGCGGGCGGATCTCGAGCCGGCCGATACGCGACATGGGGTGGGTTCTGGCAACCTCGATCGCCTCGTCGAGGTCGGCGCACTCGAGCAGGTCGAAGCCGACGATGGCCTCCTTGGTCTCGGCGAATGGTCCGTCCGCGATCAGCACCTCGCCGTTGCGGACACGCACGGTCGTCGCCGCGGAAGTCGGCGCGAGCTCGTTCCCCTGCAGCCGTCGGCCCGTCGCATCGTTCTCCGCCACCCAGTCGCCGATGTCGGGCATATGGCTGATGTCGGTGTCCGGCTCCGGGTCTGTGCAGACGAACATCAGGTACTTCATTGGTCGCTACTCCCTTCCCATGGCTGCACCATGACGACGATCGGCGCGGCCCGGAAAGGACAGCGCTAGGTCAGTGGCGGCATGGGCAGCCCGAGCGCGGCCTTGGCCCAGGCATCGCTCTGCCAGTCCCACATGAGCCCGCGGTGTGCGGCCGCGGCGTTGGTGTCCCGCCAGAACTGCTGGAGCAGCGACTTCTCGGACAGCGCGCTGCCTCCTGACTCCTCGTACAGGATATTGGCGGCCCGGCGTGCGAGCTGAGCGGTAAAGGCCATGTCGCGGCGCAGCCGCATGTCCTCCTCGAGTGGCACGGTCTGGACTGGCCGCTGGGAGTAACGCAGAGCGTTCAGCGTCATGACCGACCGGGCGGCGTCGACGGTCGCGGAGGCGTTCGCCAGGCGCGCCAGCGTCTGCGACATGCCCTCAGGCAGGTAGGGGCTGTTGACGCTCTCGGGCACCTGGATCCGGGACCCCAGGCGCTCCTTGAACAGCTCGATCAGGCCGATCGCGGCCCCGATCGCCGGGACCGACATGGCGCCGGTGAAGTTCGCGGGCTCGGGTGCCCCGTACATCGCGTGCGTGTTGACCTCCCGACCGGGTGCCTCGCCGGCCGCGACGGCGAGCCGCGTGACCGTCCGGTACTCGGGAATGAAGAGGTCGTTGAACACCACCGTCTTGGAGCCCGTCCCGCGCAGGCCGATGGTGTACCAGTCGTCGATGATTTCCAGATCCTCGCGGGGGATCAGCAGCCAGCGCATCTCGGCGCGCTCGCCGTCCCTGACGACGTGCACGAGAGCGGTCAGCCAGTTGCAGTGATCAACGCCGGAGGAGAAGAAGCCGCGGCCGTTCCACTGGAACCCGCCGTCGACCGCGACGACGTCGCCGGTCGTTGAGACGACGGAGGAGGCCAGACCGTTGGGGTTTTCCCACATCTCGTCCATGGCCTTCTCCGGCCACATCGCCTGCATCCACATGTGCGCGGCCCACAGCATGTAGACCCAGCCGACCGAGGGATCGGCGGACGCCAGCTCGATCGTGACGTCGATCATCGTCTCGGTGCCGAGCTCCGAGCCGCCGTAGCGCTTCGGCTTCATGACGCCATACAGGCCTGATTCCAGGATGTCTGCCACGTTCTCGTCGGGAAGCCGTCGCATCTCCTGGCCCAGCGGCATGCGCTCCCGAAGCCGGTCCCTCAGCTCTCGCGCGCGCTCGAGGGCCTCGTCGTGACTGTCGATGACCGCAGGCTTCGAGCTCAGCGTGTAGACGGGTCGGGTGTCCATAGCGGCGTTCTCCTCGGTAAGCGGATGGCCCTCACGGCGGCCTGAGGGGACAGGTGCGCGCGACCCGACGAGGGCGCGGCGGCGCCGCGCGTGTCGTGCATTGTCTAACGTCTTGCCAGGCTGCGGTAGCCGGATGCCCGCCACGCGGAAGGCTGATGGCTGCCGTCGTGAGGGCCGTTAGGCCGCCAGAAGGTCGGCGGGGTCGAGCGTGCGGGGCTGGCGCGACCGCCGGGTAATCTCGCGCATCGCGGCCTGAATCGCGGCGTTGACGGGCGTCGGCACGCCATGCAGCCGGCCGAGGCGGACGATCTCGCCGTTCAGATAGTCAGTCTCCACCGAGGGCAGCCCGCGCTCGACGCTCTGCCAGGTCGAACCACCGCCACGCAGCTGGCCGTTGACCGCCGCCATCTGGAATGCGTTCGCATCGGCGCGGAACTGCTCGGCGTCGGTCACGGTCCAGCCGGCCGCGCCAAAGCACGCCCTGGCCTCCGCGCGCATCCGCGCCATGACCGCGCCGGTGACGTCGTCGCCGGATGCCCGCCACTCGAACCCGCCGACGCACAGCACCTGCAGGGCGTTGGCCAGGTTCGACAGCAGCTTGGCCCGCTTCCACGCCATGACATCGGCCCGTATTTCCGCGAGGAAGCCGCTGCGGCGGAGGTCCGCGGCGACCGTCGAGGCGAGGTCGTCCGTGCCGGCCGGGTAGCGGCCGAGCTGCAGGATCCCGCTCACCGGGGTGGCCGGCGCCTCGACAACGCCGGGTTCGAGGTGAGTGGCGGGGATGTTGACGCACACGCCGTACACGCGGGCGAAGTGGCGCAGCACGGCGCCCTCGTTGGCCACGCCGTTCTGTGCGCAGAATACGGGCAGGTCACTGGCGTCGCCGTCGACCGGCACGGCCGCGAGCTGGCCGAGGAGGTGCGCCGTATCCTGCGACTTGACCCCGAGAAAGAGCACGTCATCGGCAGCGAGGCGGAGCTCGGCCATGGTGACCATCGGGACCGGTAGCTGCACGGTCCGGTCGGGCATGGCCAGGAGCAGCCCGTCGCGCTTGACGACCGCCGCGTGCTCACCGCGGCCTACGAGGGTGACGGCATGGCCGGCCTCGGCCAGGCGCCCGCCGATGGTGGCGCCGACCGCGCCGGCTCCGAGGATGACATATCGCACCAGACCAGTCTGTCACTGGCTATTGCGACAGCCACTGCGAGCCCGGCACCACGGGCGACACGAGGACCCTGCCTCCGCACGGAGCCATGCTGACCGGCACGACCGAGTGGGTGGCGGCATTCGGCAGCGTGACCCGGGCGCTCGCCGCTGACGGGCAGGCCTGCGCATACGGCACGTTCGCCTGCGCGCCGACCGGGTTGTCGCCGTACTCGAGGTCGAAGCTGGCCACAGCGCCGGGCGCCAGGGCGACCCAGTGCGGCATTACCGCAGGAAACAGGTACGCACCGGTGCTCGCGCGCACCACCGTCGTGGGCAGCGGCTGGCCGTTGCTGCCGATCAGCAGCAGGGCCGGGTAGCCGTTGAGGCGGCAGTTCGCGTGCGAGGTGTTCCGCAACGTGAAGAGCACGCCGACGTGGCCAAGGCCGGCACCGGTGCCCGCGGCCGAGATACCGATCTGGCTCGGGCTGCAAGTCGGCCAGGATGCGCTCGCGGCGGGCGCGGCCGGCAGCACCCGCAGGGGGGGTCCCTGAGCCAGGTCCGGCTGACCAGACAATCCGCACACGGCAGCTGCCGTCAGCTGCGGGCTCACCACGCCCGGCCGCTGGTAGGCGTGCCGGATGACCAGGCCTGCGCTCGCCGGCGGCAGTGCCGCACCCGTGCAGCGCCCGTCGACGGTGGCGGTTGCCCCGTCACCGAGGCTGACTGTGGCGCTGGCCAGCCGTTCCCACTGCTGGGCTCCGGTCCTGGGGGAGGCCTGGACCCTGAGCGCGACGACGTCTCCGGTGAATGACACGGGTGCGCTGCTGCTCAGGTACGCCGTGGCGGTCCCACCAGGGGTGCCGGACGCAGGCGGGGGGGCCGCTCGCGGCGAGGTCAAGGCGGGGCTGGTGTGCGGCGGCGGAACCGATGAACCGGCCGAACCTGGCCCGGAGCCTGTGCATCCGGCGAGGGCTACCGCAGCTCCGGCGGCGGCACCTGCGACGATTGCGGGCCAGCGGCTCATCGTGACCCCCCTCTCCCGACGCCAACGCTACAAACCTCGACGCAGGACGTGGCCGACCGGTTGCAGAGCGCGGGTCGAGCGCGCGGACCCAGGGTCGGGGGGCCGGCGAACGGGCAGGAACGTGCCAGCCTGATCGCGTCGGCGGAAAGGACGAGCCTGCCGTGGGTGCCGGTGACAGTCGCCTGAATGTCATGACGGCCGCGCTCCGCCGGCCGATGGCGAGCGAGGAAATTCACCGGGTGACGACGTTCGAGGTCTTCTTTGACCTGGTCTTCGTGTTCGCGATCATCAGGATCACGACGTTTGTGACGAACCCGATCTCGGCGGAGACGCTCGCCGAGGGAATTCTCCTGGTCCTGCTGCTGTGGTGGTCGTGGTCCGCATTCGCCTGGGTCGGCAACCAGTCGCGCGCCGACACCGGGCTCGTGCGGATCGGCGTGACGGTCGCGATGGCAGCCGTCTTCGTAGCGGGCCTGGTTATCCCCGACGCCTGGGACGAGGGCCCGCTGCCGGATCCGCCGGTCGTGCTCGCCGGGGCGTTCGTCGTGGCGCGGCTCATCTACCTGGCGCTGTTCCTGCGCGTCACCGCCGGAGGCCGCCCGATCCGAGCTCTCTCCGTGCTCGACACGCTCCCGCAACTCCTGGCGGTAGGGCTGGTCATGGGCGGCGCTCTCGTTGGCGGCTGGGGGCAGGCGGCGCTCTGGACGGCCGCGTTCGCGATCGATTTCGGCAGCGGCATGCTCAGCCCTGGCCTGCATAGCTACCACCTGCGCAGTCCGAGCCACTTCGCGGAGCGGTACGGGCTGGTGACGATCATCGCGCTGGGGGAGACGCTCATAGCGGTCGGGGAGGGGGCGGGCCCCTCGATCACGCACTGGCTCGTCCTCCTCGCGGCGGTGCTCGGCCTGGCGATCGTGGTCGGGCTCTGGTCGCTCTACTCGGGCTCCTCCGGCGCCGCCGAGCGGGCTCTCGAGCAAGCCGGTGATCGCGAGCGCGCCATTCTGGCCAGGGACGCCTACACCCGGGTCCACTTCCTGCTCATACTGGGCGCGCTCTACCTCGCCGCGGGCGTCGAGGAGGTGATCTACCACATCAGCCATGGCGGCGCGGTGCACGTCGACGCGGAACTCGGCTGGCTCGCGGCGCTGCCGCTGTACGGCGGGGTGGCCGTCTACCTGGTCGGGCGCTTTGCGTTCGTGCAGCTCACCGCGGGATCGGCCGACCTCGCTCCGCTAGCAGGGGCGGGGCTGACCCTGCTGCTGCTGCCGGCCGCCGCCAGCCTGCCCGCTCTGGCCGCGCTCGGGTTGTTGTGCGTCGTCGTCGCTGTTGTCACCGGGCTCGACCGGCACGCGCGCGGGCAGGCCCAGCGCCGCCTCAGCTGAGCAGCGGTCGCGGCTCCGGGGGCGGCACCAGCCAGCGCAGCCACTCGCAGCGGCCGAGAAGCCGCAGCCGGAACCGCAGGTCGGCCAGCGTGTCTGACTGGCTGGCGTGCGCGGCCACCGCCGACCGCTGGACGGCGCGGGCCTGCGCAGCGTGGTGACCGAGGTCCACCTGCCAGCCGCCGCGCGCGGCGGACAGGGTGCGAGCAAGCGCAGGCAACCGTGCTTCGTCGGCGGCCTTGCACGCGGCCATGGCCACGACCGCGTCGTCCAGCGCGCGCTCGGCCGGGTCGGTGACCAAGACCAGGTCGGCCGATCGCTCCGCGATAGCACGGCCGATCCGCTCGGTCAGCGCGCTGACCCCGCAGGAACTGAGCCGGCCGTCGGGATAGTCGGCGACCGCGACCGAGGAGATGCCGAGCAGGCTAGCCGCGACCTGGAGCTCCCACGGACGGACCGACTGCAGCGGCTCGATCGTCGAGTTGAAACCGGATGCCTCGCCCCTGGTCAGGCTCAGCAGCGAGATCTGGGCTCCGGACCGCCCGAAGGCGTACAGCAGGGCACCGAGGTCGGCGGACTCCTGGCCCGGCCGGGCCGTCACCGCCAGCATCCGGTCCGCCCTGGGCAGCGACTGACCCGTGCGGTCGGCCCTGGCCGACCTCGGAAGCGACCGGTTGGCGCCGGACGGCGCGTGGAGGGCCAGCCAGCCCGCAAACGCCAGGTTAGTGAATCCTGCGGTCCGGTGCCCGAACGCAGTGGTGATCATGAGGACTCCCTTCCGGCCGGCCGGCTGGCCGGTTACCCGTCATGTCACCGGTACGCGGTGCAGCCCCAGCGCAGCGGACATGGAGCCATGGTGAAGGCGCTTCTCCGCCCTATCTCCACGAGATCTCCACGAGGAGGGGAACGGGGTCGTGTCGGCTGGATGCCGCAGGGCAGCGGGCGGTCGCGCCCGGCACGAGACTGGGGATCTGAGCAGTGAACAATGTGAGCAGGGAGCAGACCGGATCAGCCCGAGGAGGGCCAGGCCAGCAGAGAGGCAGGTGAGCCGTGGCCGCGACGATCCTCCTGGTCGAGGATGAGCGCAAGCTGCGGGAGCTGGTGCGCTCCTACCTGGAGCGGGCCGGATTCACGGTGCTGTCGACCGACTCCGGAGCCGAGGCGCTCACCCTGGCCTCCTCGGCCCGGCCCGATCTTGTCGTCCTCGATCTCGGGCTGCCGGACGTGCCAGGCGAGACGATCGTGCGCGAGGTACGCGCCGCCGGTCCGACTCCGATTCTCATTCTCACCGCGAAGAGCGCCGAGGAAGACCGGATCCGGGGTCTCGAGCTCGGTGCCGACGACTACGTCACCAAGCCGTTCAGCCCGCGGGAGCTGGTGCTGCGCACGCAGGCGATCCTGCGCCGCGGCACCCAGCCGGATGCGAATGGCCCGGTCGGATTCGGCGCGGGCACGATCGAGATTGACGAGCAGCGCCGCGAGGTGCGGGTGCGCGGCGAGCGGATCGAGCTGACGCCGACCGAGTGGGGGATCCTGGTGGCCCTGGCTAACGTGCCCGGCCGGGTGTACTCACGGTTCGAGCTCATCAACCGGGTTCGCGGCTACGAGTTCGAGGGGTACGAGCGCACCATCGACTCGCACGTGAAGAACCTGCGTCGCAAGATCGAGTCTGATCCGGCCAGGCCGCAGATCGTCAGGACCGTGCTCGGTGGCGGGTACCGGCTCGGCCTGACTCGCGATGACTAGCCCAGCAAAGGATGCTTCCGGCGGCGGCACGTCGCTGGCACTGCGGCTCGCGCTGGCGTTCCTTGCGGTCGCGCTGGCAGCGGTGGCTCTCCTTGCGATCCTGACCGCGGTGCTGGCAGCCTCCGACGTCAGTGCCCTGGTTAACCGGCAGCGCACTGACCTGACAGCGGCGGTGGCGGTGTCCGCCAGCGCGGCCTGGGAACGCAACAACAGCTGGACTGACGCTGACCTCGGCCCGGTGCTCGACCTGGTTCAGCGATTCGGGAGCCCGGGCGCCGAAGTGCAGGTACGCGACACCGCGGGCGCGATGGTCGAAACCTCACCAGGATTCGCCGCGCTCCGCGGCGCGCAGCAGTATCGGGCTCCGGTGCTCGCCCACGGCACCGAGGTGGGCACCGTGCTCACCCGGTTCAGCAGCGCCGGGCTTGCGGGGCCTGACCGCGCCCTGCTGGCCTCGCTGCTCCGGGCCATCGCTGGCGCCGCCGGACTGGCAGCGCTGCTCGCCCTGATCGCCGCGCTCGTGATGGCCCGGCGCATCACCGGACCAGTCGGCCGGATTATCGCGGTGACCCGGGCGATGAGCCGGGGCGAGCGGTCGGCCCGGGTTGGCCCGGTGCAGGCGACCGGAGAGCTTCGCGAGCTGGCGACCGCCTTCGACGGGATGGCGGACACCCTCGACCGGCAGGAGCAGCTGCGCCGCGACCTGGTCGCCGACGTGGCGCACGAGCTGCGTACCCCGGTCGCGATCTTGCAGGCCGGGCATGAGGCGCTACTCGACGGCGTAGCCGAGCCCAGTCCGCAGCAGCTCGCGTCGCTGCGTGATGAGGTGCTCCGGCTCGCCCGGATGGTCGCTGACTTGCAGGACCTGGCGGCCGCGGACGCCGCGGCGCTGCAGCTGACGCTGCACGAGTGCGACCTCAGTGAGATCACCGCCGACGCTGCCGACAGCCTGGCTGGCCGTTTCGCCTCGGCGAGCGTCGCGGTGGAGCGGCGACTGGAGCAAGCAGCGGTGCGCGCCGACCGGCGCTGGCTGCATCAGATCATCACGAACCTGCTGACCAATGCGCTGAAGTTCACGCCGGCGGGCGGGGTGGTCACGATCGAGACCGGCCCCGCCGGGCCGGTTGCGGCCCTGACGGTCAGCGACACCGGCATCGGCATCCCGGCCGACGAGCTGCCGCACATCTTCGACCGGTTCTGGCGAGGCCGGCAGGCGGCCCAGACGTCTGGCTCGGGTATCGGCCTTTCCGTCGCGGCAGAACTGGCCCTGGCGCACGGCGGGGAGCTGACCGCGCGGAGCGAGCCGGGTCGAGGCACGGCGATGACGCTGACCCTGCCGGCCGGCTGAGCCTCTCCACACCGCCGCCACAGCGGCCCCACCAGGGGTGCAGATAACGCTGGTGGGATCGGCCCATGATGCACGCACCAAGCGAGATCAGCAGTCCGGAGCCCGGCGGCCCGTGGTGGCGGGCGCTGCTGGAGACACGGTGGCGGGACCGGCTGCAGCAGGTCACCGAGCTGTCGGTGGAGTTTCACGACGCCGCGGCGGCGGCGCCTGACGCCGGCGCGGGTAGGCCAGGGCCCGCGCTGCAGCGGCTCATGGGCCGCACGGCATCGGCGCGCCGGGCGCTCGCCGACACCGACGAGGCGCTCGCGAGGCTCGCGTCGGGCCGGTTCGGCCGGTGTGAGAGCTGCGCGGCGCCGATTCCGCCGCGCACGCTGCGGGCGGAGCCCGAGGCTCGTTACTGCCCGCGGTGCGCCGAGCCCGCGCTCATGCGCGACGGCCTCTCTCTGGTCGCCGCTTAGTGGCAGTGCAACCGGGTCCGGGCCAACCGGGTCCTGGCCAGACCGGGTCCGGCGGGTCCGACGTGAGTGATGGCGGTGCCCGCGGGCCCGGCATCCCCCTGTGCCGGGCGGCCCCGTCCCCAGCGTCGGTGACCCCCCAGCCGGCGAGTGACGGACGCGGGCACCGCCTGCCCCAGTCCTCACGACACATGAGCTGTGTGCAGGTGAGATGAAGAAGGCATGCACCGGACGTGCTGCTGCCCTGGCTACCGCCGGAATTTGCGGAGCCGGAGACAGAGCACGATCAGGCTCGCCGCGAACACCGCCCACGGTGCGATGACGAGGACGCTGATTCCGGTCACAGTCGCTGCCCCTTCACTGGCGCTCAGAACAGCAGCACACGCTACTTCCGTGCGGGACAGGTGCAGCGGTCGTGGTGGCCAGATGGAGACCGGTCGCTCAGCGTGGCCGCCTGACGTCAGACCGGCTCGCCGTCGAGAGAGTAGGTGATGTCAATGTTGCCGCGGAAAGCGCTGGAGTACGGGCATACCCGCTCCGCCTCCCTGATGAGCTCTGCTGCGGTCTCGTGATCCGGAATTGACGGGAGCATCACGTCGAGGGTGGCCTCGATGGTGTAGCCGCCGTCGCCGGTCGACAACAGGCTGATGTCGGACTCGATCGACACGTCACTGGTCACCAGGTGGTGCCGCCTGGCCACTGTCCCGAGGGCGCTCTCGAAGGCCGCGGCCCAGCCGACCGCGACAAGGTCCTCTGGATTCGTCCCGCCGCCTGGGCCGCCTGCTTCCTTAGGCGGGCGGATCTCCACGTTGAGCTCGCCGTCGGTGGTGTGGCCGTGTCCGTGCTCGCGGCCGCCGGTTGTGTGGGCCTGGGCGGTGTAGAGGACTGTCGCCATCGCGGTTCCCCCCGAGTGTTATGCCCGTTATGTGGCGAGCCAGCCGTCCTGGCCGGCAGCTTTACGTGAGCTTTCACCGCGCCGTCTGGAGCGCAAACCTCGGCTGGCTGGGACGCTGGCACTCCTGCGGGCCGTCGCGCTTGGGTCGCGCGACATGGCTGGTGCCGGGCTGACCTGATAAGCAAGGGGACTAATCCCAGGCGGCGGCTGGAGGCGGCGATGGCGGGATCCGCGGATGTGATCGGGCCTGGCCGGGTGGCCGTGGTGACGGGCGCGGCGAGTGGCATCGGGCTCGGCCTGTGCGAGCGGTTCGCCGCGGAGGGCATGAGCGTGGTCATGGCTGACGTCGAAGAGCCCGCGCTCTCGGAGGCCGCGGCGAAGCTGGGTGCTGAGGGTGCCCGCGTTCTGGCGGTGCGCACGGACGTGTCGAGCGCTGAGCAGGTCGAGGCGCTCCGCGATGATGCCGTGCGGGCTTTCGGCGCGGTGCACGTGCTCTGCAATAACGCGGGCGTCGGCGGCCCGCACGGGCCGCTGTGGCGAACCTCGCCTGGCGACTGGGAGTGGGTGCTGCGAGTCAACCTGGGCGGCGTGATCAACGGCGTTCGCGTCTTTGTCCCGTTGCTGGCCGGGCAGGACGCCGCGCACATCGTCAACACCGCGTCAGTGTTCGGTGTCTTCGCGGGCGCGCTCGGCCCGTACGGAATCTCCAAGCACGCCATCGTCGCCCTGTCGGAGACGCTCTACTTCCAGCTCCGGTCGGAGGCGCCGACCGTGGGCGTGTCTGTGCTCTGCCCTGGCGCCGTGCGCACCCGGTTCGGCTCCTCGGCGCGGAACAGGCCAGCCTGGGCGGGATCGGCACCGGCGCCGACCGCTGCCGAGCGCGCGAGCGCGGACCAGTTCGACCGGCTGCTGGAGGCGGCCGGCGCCGACCCGTCGGACGTCGCCGCGGCGGTGGTGGACGGAATTCGCTCCGGCCGGTTTTACATCCTGACATCCACCAACCGGAACGAGGCCATCCGCCGGCGCGGCGAGGAGATCGTGGCCGGCGGCCCGCCGGCGGCTCCGTTCCCCTAATCTCCGGGGGCTAACGCTCACCCAGTGTGATCCCCGTCACGGATGCAATGCGGAGCAAGATACGGGGCGTTAACCACGAGTAACAGATCGTACCCAGGCGCGTGGTGGCTCGCCCCCGAGTCCTGTGTCGCCCTGAACTAGCGTCACCACGCGCACTGGCCGCCCGCCTTCCGGCGGCGTGAGCCGGCAGATTGCCCTGGGTCCCGCGAGCGCCCCCGCTCCTGACCAAAGGATCATCTGTGCAGTTCCGCATGCCCAAAGCACAGTCCGTTGCGCACACCCTCGAGCAGCTGCGTCTCCCGCATTCGCGGCTGACGCTCGGCGTTGCGGCGGCAGCCGCCGCAGCGGTGGCCACCGTCGGCGGCACATCGGCGAGCGCCGCCACCACGTCCGGCGCCACTCATTCCGTCCACACGGTCAGCGACGTCACCAGGCTGCCGGCGCACACCGCTCCGGTGCAGGGGCCGGCGGCCACTGTCCGCATCGGAGCCGGAATGCAGCTGCTCGACGTGCCGACTCCGAGCCACACGACCGCGGCGGCGCAGCAGCCGACACCCCCGGCGCCTGTCCCGGTCCAGCCTGCTGCCGTGCCGGCCCAGCCCGCAGCCGCGCCCGCGGCGGCGGCTGCCGTGCCCTCAGTCCCGGCTCCGGCCCCGCCGGCTCCACCAGCGCCACCGGCCGCTCCGGCGCCACCGCCGCAGCCGTACCAGCTCTACGACTCGGTCACTCCGTCGGCGCTGCCGTCGTCGAGCCAGGCTGTCGCCGTCTACGCCAACGGTCACTACGCGGCTGCACCGGGCCAGGTCGGCAAGCGCGGGCTCACCCTGTGGATCGACACCAACGGGTCCGACCCGCACGCCGATGTCCTGGACGTCGAGCCCGGCGACGCGACGCCGTCGCAGGCCGCGGCCTGGGTCCAGCAGAAGCTCAACGCCAGCCCGAACTCGACCGCGATCATCTACACGATGCGGTCACAGTGGGGCGCCGTGCAGGCTGCCGTGAACCAGCTGGCGTGGTGGATGCCGTCGCACACCAAGTACTGGATCGCCGACCCGACGGGCGTCCCGCACATCGTGCCCGGCTCGCAGGCGACGCAGTGGTACTGGGGACAGAACTTCGACATCTCCACGGCCATGCCCGACTTCAACTGACCAACACCAGACCGCGAGGAGGCCGTCCGTACGCCGGGCGGCCTCCTCGCCGCCATTTCCGGCTCAGGACGTCCCGTGCTGCGGGGCGGCGAACGCAGCAAGCTGCAGGTCCTGCTGGAGCGCGTAGTAGGCCGGCTTGGGGTTCAGGTGAATGTCATAGATGGTGGCGTAGCCCTCCTGGGGGTTCTTGAAGAATCCCGGTATCCAGGACTCGTCGTCGCTGAAGCCCCATACCGTGAACGAGATGACCTCCGGCACCGCGAGGGCGGCCTTCATCATCTGATCGAACTCGTAGGGCTGCGCGAAGAAGGCCAGGTGATCGGTCGGGTTCTGCGTCGTCGGGCCATCGACAAATGTGCGGACGTCAGCTTCAGTGACCGCCACCTTCAGGCCGAGGCTGGCGTACCGCTCGAAGTCCTGCTGCATCTTGGTGGGAAAGCCGTACTGGGTGTCTAGGTGTCCCTGGTCTCCGACCCCGTCAACGGGCACGCCCTGGTCCAGCATCTGCTGGACCCAGGCAGACACGGCGTCACTCTTGGCGTTGCTGCCATCCTCGCCGGCGATGTTGTAGTCGTTGTACATGAGCAGCGCGTGCGGATCCGCCTGCCGTGCCCAGCGGAACGCCTGCGGAATGATGCCGGTGCCGAGGTTGGAGACCCAGAAATCATTGGGGTTGATCCCGGAGGGATTGCTGTCGGTGAAAAACTCATTCGCGACATCCCACTGCCAGATCCGGCCCCGGTAGCGGCCGACCTCGGTGAAAATGTGCGCCTCAAGCAGGTCCATGAGCTGGGACTTGGAGATGGTGCCGTTGGCGACCCCGGTGGTGAGCCAGCCGGGCAGCTGGTTATGCCAGAGCAGGGTGTGCCCGCGCACTAGTTGCTTGTGCTGCTCGGCGAATTGGACGAGGTTGTCGGCGCCGGTCCAGTCGAAGACGCCCTGGGTCGGCTCGACCACCTCCCATTTCATCTCGTTTTCCGGGGTAACAGCAGAGAACTGGCCTGCGAGGATGTCGGTATAGGCGCTGGTGACCAGGTCGGAGGGCATAACTGCCGTGCCCATGCGCAGTCCGACCTTCGCCGCAAGGGAGCGGAGCGAGTCGGACTGGGCGCCGTTGCCTGCTGCCTGTGCGCCGCTGGCTAAGGCCGGAGCGGCCGTTGCCAGGCCGCTGAACGTCGCGGCAAGGCCGGCTGCGCCTCCGGCCGCGAGGAAACTTCGGCGTCTCATTGGGTCTGCCTCCTCAGCGTGAGACGCTCCTCCACCTGTCCCCAGACGCCCCCCTCGCTCGGCCCGACGGGCCTGCGCGCGGTTCGAAAGTTTCGGAGACAATTTTATGGCACTGCCGGGAAAGTAAAGCGCTGCTGGATGTGCTGTCAAGAGTAAGAGCGCAGCAGAACCAAACCGTATCCGGGCATATAACGCAAACATAGCTCAGCGGGCGAGTCGAAAAAGTTTCGACCGTTCCGCTATGTTCGCCGACCTATGAACGCACCACAAATGCCCGCGGGCATAACTGCTTGATAGCCGTCCGCCCCGCTGGCCGAGGGTCGTTCGCCCGGCTTGACAGCGGGTTCGCTGGCAACCAAACTTCGAGACCGGACTTGTGTCCGTGTAGCGGACAATCTGGCTCACCCGAGGAGCGCCATGGCTAAGATCGCGGCGGTCATCGCATCGACGCATCATCCGTTTTACTACCGGGCTAGCACCTCGACCGGAGCAGACCGGCCGCCGTTCGCTGACGAGTGGGTCACCAAGATCGAGGCGTTCCGCGAGACACTGACGCGGGCGAACCCGGATGTCCTCGTCATGGTCGGCAGCGACCACTTCCATCAGCTGTGGCTGGACAACTACCCGCAGTTCCTGGTGGGTAAGGCGCCCTTCTATGACGCGAACTACTACAACGAGGAGCGCGAGTTCGGCCTGCCGCGGATGGTGCTGCAAGGCGACGAGGAGTTCTCTGCGTACCTCCTGCGGCAGGGCCTCGACCAGGGCTTCGACCTTGCCTTCTCCAATGAGCTGCGGGTGGACCACAGCATCACCTGCCCGCTGATCACCCTGCGCCCGCAGGCCGACCTGCCGATCGTCCCGGTCTACACGAACATCTTCGCCCCGCCGCTCCCGCAGCCGTGGCGGTTCGTCGAGCTGGGTAAGTCGATCCGCCGGATGGTCGAGGCGTGGCCGAGCGACAAGCGCGTGGCGATCATCGGAACTGGTCACCTGTCACTGGAGCTCGGGGGGCCGCGGCAGTTCGGCCCGCACGGGCCGGACCCCGAGTTCGATCGCAAGGCGGTGAGCTGGATCGCTTCGAGTGATATCGACGCCGCGCTCGCCGAGGTCAGCCTCGACAGCCTGTGGCTGCCGGGTAACGCGACCCACGGCTTCATGGACTTCATGCTGATGATGGGCGTCGCGGGGGAGAACGTAAAGGCGGACTACACCGACTCGCTCGACCTGTTCCACACGATGGAGGCGTACTTCACCTGGTATCCGACGGAGGCGTCGTCGTGAGCAAGTACCTGCTGGACAAGTTCCTGTACACCATCGACAGGGACCCGGAGCTCGTCGAGCGCTACCGGGCAGACCCGCGCGGGACGGTCGAATGGTGGGAGTCAGATCGCGCCTGCCTCATCCTGAACTGCCCGGACGCCGAGCGCAGCAGCTGGCTGCAGTTCACCGACTCCGAGCGCGAGGCCCTCGCGACCCATGATTACGTCACGCTGTTCGAGCTGGGTGCGCACAACTTTCTGGTCCTGACGCTCTTCATCGCGCTATTCGAGCGCGACTACGAAGAGCCGCTGGCCTTCCAGCGGGAGTTCGCCGCGAAGCTCAGCCACTGGAGCCTGCCCTACCCGGACATCAGCACGTAGCTCCCTCACACGACTTCCGCCACCGCGCGGGTCAGCAGTATCGCCGCGCAGAACGATCGGTAGGTCGCGAGCCGGTCCTGGCCATGGATCCGGAGCAGGCGCGGGCCGGTGCGATCCACCCCGCGTACCCAGCTTGCCGCCTCCGCAATGTCCGTGGTGCGCACGAAGACCTCGAGCACACCGGGGTCCAGCAGCGGCGGCCTGGCGGTGGCGGCGGCCGCGACCGCGGCCTGAGCCTGCGCACGGATCACCGCGCAGGCCCGGTCCGGGTGCAGGCTGTGTGCGGCCACGCGGCTGACATGCTCTTTCACCACGGCCTGATGGACTTCGGGGATGAGCGCGGCGGTCTCCTCGCAGGCGCAGCGGTCCCCGGTGACGAGCACCACGGGGACGCCGTAATGCGCCGCGACGAGCGCGTTGATGCCGGCCTCCCCGGTGACCGTCCCGTCGAGCCGCACCTCGACGACCGCCCTCGGGTTGTAGGTGTGAGACATCCCGGCGGGCGCGCCGACCGAGCCGTGATAGGAGACGAACAAGCACGCGCCGAAGCTGTCATCTAGCCCCTGCATCATGTACAGCGGCTTGTGGCTACCGGCGATGTAGGACGCCTGCGCTCCGAGCTCGGCGGCGGGCAGGTTGCGCATCGCCGAGTGCGAGTCATTGACCACGATTTCTGTGGCCCCGCCCGCCACCGCGCCGTCGATGGCGGCATTGACCTCGGCGAGGAGCAGCCGCCGGCCCGCAGCTGCCTCCGGGCCGTCACCCACACACTGGGCCCAGTCGACGATGCCGGCCGTGCCCTCCATGTCGGTGGACAGGAAGACCTTCATGACGCGCTCACCTTACCGGCGGTCGCCCGCCGGTCAGGTGAGCGCAGCCTCCGCTAGTACGCAGGATTGAGTGTGTCGACCGGCTCGGCCTCCATCCCGCCAGCCGCCAGCCTCGTGACACCGCTGCGGCCGAGCGCGACCGCGGCGAAAAATACGATCACGATGCCGACGCCAGAGAAAAACCCGGCGTTCTCCAGCAGGTGCATGGTCGCCGGGCCGAACATGGCGCCGGACGCGGTGGCCGGCGCGCCTGGTCCGGTCCCTGGCTTGGCTACTGCCATCACCGGCCCGCCGAGCACGAACCATGCGCCGCCCAGCGCGGCCAGCAGCGCGCCCAGCGCGCTCACGCGCGGCAGCAACAGCACGATCAGGCCGCCGAGGATTGCCGCCGCGGCCGGAAGCACCGACAGCCACAGCCGGTCGGTGTTAAAGAGCCAGGTCTGGTTCTTGCCGTAGTAGTAACCGAAGTACGGGCCGATAAAGGGGACTATGCCTCCCCACACGCCAAGCAGGATGAGCAGGCAGCCGCTCACGCGACTGGTAGTAGTCGACATCGTGATTGCTCCGGGGGTCGCGATGAATTCCTACCCCCGAAGCTACCCGTAACGGACAGGGGTATGCGAGAGCTGCGCCCGCGGTCAGGCGATGAACTTCAGTAGGGCGGCGTTCACCTGATCGGAATGCGTCCAGGCAATGGCGTGCGGGCCCTGGTCGATACTGACGAGCTGCATGTCCCTGATCATGCCGGGCAACCGCTGGCCCGTCTTGGGGAATGGCAGGACGCGGTCGTCGTCACCCTGGATGACCAGCATCGGAACGTCGATCTTCGGCAGATCTGCCCGGAAGTCGGTCTCCCAGGTGGGGATGCAGGCTACCGCGGCAATTGCGGACGCGGCGGTGGCAAGGTTCCAGCAGGCCTGGTAGTACTGGTCGCTGACCAGCGTGCCGCGGAACTTGTCGATGTTGAAGAAGTTGTCAAGGAACCCCTTCATCCAGGCCGGCGTGTCTTCCCGCGCTTGATGCATGAAGCCGTCGAAAAGACTCGCCGGCAGGCCCTCAGGGTTGTCCGGCGTCTCCAGCAGGAACGGCGGGATGGGCGAGATGAGGACACCCTTGGCGACCCGCGCAGATCCGTACTGGCCCAGGTACCTGGTGACCTCGCCGGTGCCCATGGAGTGACCGATCAGCACCGCGTTGTGCAGATCCAGCGTCGACATCAGGGCGTGCAGGTCGGCGGCCAAGGTGTCGTAGTTGTATCCGCCAGAAGGCTGGCTCGACTTGCCGAAGCCGCGGCGGTCGTAGGTGATGACCCTGCGGCCGTCATCCAGCAGGACTGGCACCTGCTTGTCCCAGGCGCGGCCGCTCAGCGGATAGCCGTGAATGAGGACGACCGGCGTTCCCGATCCGTGGTCCTCGTAGTACAGCTCGACAGAACCGGTGTTCTCCTGGCCGACCTTGAGGTATGGCATGGTTCCCCCGTTTCCCGTCCGAGATTCAGCGTGATCCGGCCACCGGATGTAGGGGTGCCCGGCCCTCCCGGAGGCAAACGGGTCGCCACGGTCAGCTAACGGCCTGGGACTGGATGACCTGGCGTACGGTCGCAGTGGCATCGGCGGCCCGGTGGACGATGACGTCGGGTCGCCCGCCTGGTCCCATGACGGGCGAGTTGACGACCGCCCAGTACCGCTCGTCGAACACGCCCGGCCTGCCCGGCACCTCGATGTCGTACCTGATCAGCTCCATGCGGTCCATCTCGCCGGTCGCCACGACTGACTCGAGCGAGGCACGCAGGTTATCCGCGCCGCTATTGCCGGGTTCGCTGCTATTCGTTGGGAAAGCGACGAAGATATTCTGCCCCACGACATCTGTCCGCTGCCGGCCGACGGCGGCGAGGTAGTCGTCGTTGGCGTCGAGGATCGTGAAATCGCAGCTGAGCAGCGCGGTCGGGCCGGGGAAGGCCAGGAAAACGGCCTGGTAGTTGATGTCCGGCATGGTCATCGCCCCCTCGTACACATATCCGCCTTCCCCCCACGCCGGCCCTAAACCATGGCGTGTAAGCGCTGGCCGCCGGGGCAGACCACCGGCATGCGGGTCACCCCTCGTTCACTCGCCGCGGCCTGACCTCAGCGACGTGTGCGGGATAGCCGGCTGTCTGGCCCTGGCTTCCGGGGAGGAGCCGCACGCTGGGGCGGTGCGGGTAGCCGCCGAGCGGATGAGCCACCGCGGGCCGGACGACGAGGGCTTTTTTGCCGATGGCGACATCGCGCTCGGATTCAAGCGCCTCGCGATCATTGACCCATCAGCGGGCGGACACCAGCCGATGCGCTCCATTGACGGGCGCTACTACATGGTCTTCAACGGCGAGATCTATAACTATCTCGAGCTAGGAGAAGCACTGCGCCGCGAGGGCGTAACGCTGCGAACGACGTCCGACTCCGAAACCCTTCTCGAGGCCTACGCCTGCTACGGAAGGAACGTGGTGCATCGGCTGCGCGGAATGTTCGCGTTCGCCATCTGGGATACGCATCGCCGGGAACTGTTCTGCGCGCGGGATCCACTGGGGATCAAGCCGTTCTTCTACGTCATCGAATCGAGGAACGGGAGGCCCCGGCTGCTGCGCTTCGCCTCGGAACGAAAGGCCCTGGCTGACGCGGGCGAGCTACACGCGCTCGATCGAGACGCGCTCCGCAAGTACCTCTGCTTCGAGTACGTCCCTGCTCCGCAGACACTGGCCGCGCCATTCCGGGTACTTCCGGCCGGCCACGCGATGATCGCACGACCCGGCGGACGTGTGCACACCTACCAGTACTGGCGAGCAGATTTGCGTCCGGCGCATGTCCCGGACGAGAGGACCCCTGCGGCCATCCTCTCGGTCATGCGCGACTCGGTCGGTCTCCACCTGCGCAGCGATGCCCCGCTCGGAGCCTTTCTCTCGGGCGGCATCGATTCTGCAGCGCTCTGCGCTCTCGCCGCCGAGCGCAAGCCTGACCTGCTGACCTTTACGGTCGGATTTGAGCAGCCTGGGTATAGCGAGATCGATCGAGCCCAGGAGACCGCCATGGCTCTCGGCCTGGTGTCAGTGCCCTACGTGATCACCGCCGAGGAGTTCTTCCGCCACCTGCCGCGCATCGTCTGGTACCTGGACGATCCGATGGCCGATGCGGCCGCGGTACCGCTGTGGTTCCTCTCGCGCGAGGCAAGTCGGCACGTCAAGGTGGTGCTGTCAGGCGAGGGCGCGGACGAGATGTTCGGCGGATACCGGATCTACCGCGAGAATGCGCTCGTCCGAGCTGGCGAGACATTGCCGCGCTGGAGCCGGATTCTGCTCCAGCGCATCGCTGCCCGCATCCCGCCAGGGGTGCGGGGCAAGTCACTGCTGGAGCGAATGTCCACCCGGCTGCGGCACCGGTACATCGGAAACGCGCGCATCTACGCCGACGATGAGGCGCTCGCCCTGACGTGTCAGCATGAAGCCCCGGCACCTCGTGACAGCGCTGCGGCCCGCAGCGTCACGGACCCGCTCTTCACTCAGGCTGAGGAAGCAGGCCTGGACGACGTGGCCGCTAAGCAGCTCGTGGACATCAACAGCTGGCTGGCCGGCGACATACTCGTCAAGGCCGACCGGATGAGCATGGCGCACGGCCTGGAACTGCGAGTGCCGTACCTCGACCGCGAGGTCATCGCGGTGGCCGCCCGGCTTGCACGCGGGGAGAAGATCGGGGCGGGCACGACCAAGCTGGCGCTACGCCAGGCCATGACAGCGGTCGTGCCAGCGGCCGTCGCGGCGCGACCCAAGGTTGCTTTCCCTGTCCCTATCGGCCAGTGGCTGAAGGGGGAGGCGGGGGACTTCGCAGCAGGGGTCCTGCGCGAGGCGCAGACCGATGAATGGATCGATCGCGCGGAGGTGCTTCGCCTCCTGCGGCTCTTCCGCGCCGGGCGATCCGATGTGACGTGGCGGCAGATCTGGGCGCTCCTCATGTTCGCGCTCTGGCATCAGATCTACGTCGAGCGCTGCTACGACCCGGTCGCACTGGGCTGGGAGAAGCGCCCTGCCGAGAAGGCCGGCTACCAGGCGTAGACGCGGGCCGGGAGGCCACGCAGGGCAGGCTGGCCCGGCGGCCCGTAGCCGATCATGACTACCAGATCGTCCGGATCCCGGCCCTCGACCGTGACGGCCTCGCCGTGCTTGTGCGTCTCCGAGTAGGCCGATCGCTGCTGCAGCAGTGCCGTACGGCGGTCGAGATCCTCCCGGCTGTCGGTCATCCAGATCAGGTACTGCACGCCGAGCGAGCCGAGCGGATGCGTGGCGTTCTCGCCGAAGGCCCGCAGCACGAGCTGCGGCCCGCCGTCGCCGCCGTTCCCCGCGCCGAGCAGCACCGCTGTCGGGCTGCGGTCGATGACCGCCAGGCCGAGCACCTCGGTATAGAACTTCACCGACCGGTCGAGGTTGCGCACGAACACGACGGCAGCGCTGAGCCGGACATTTTCCGCCACTGAGACCTCCGCTGTGGTGACCCTGCATGGCCAGCATTTCACCCCGTGAAATCGTCATTGCCCTGGCCTATTGCCGCTGAGAAGGTCGGTGCATGAACGGGCCAGTCCGGGAGGGGCAGGAGCTGTGGACGCCGAGCGCCGAGCAGGTGGCCGGTGCGAACATCACTGCCTTCCAGGCCTGGCTCGCTGACCGCGGCCACCAGTTTGACGGCTATGACGAGCTGTGGCGGTGGTCCGTAGCCGACCTCGAGGGCTTCTGGCAGGCGATCTGGGACTACTCCGGCATCGTGTCGTCCGCGCCGCCGCGCCAGGTCCTTGGCCGAGCCGCCATGCCGGATGCCGAGTGGTTTCCCGGCGCACGGCTCAATTACGCCGAGCACATCCTTCGGATGGAACGACCGGGACAGCCCGCCCTGCTGTCGGTGAGCGAATCCGAGCCGCTGACCGAGCTGGACTGGGCGCAACTAGCGGCCCAGGTGCGGGTTCTCGGCACTCAGCTGCGCGCGATGGGAGTGCGGCCAGGCGATCGGATCGTCAGCTACATGCCGAATATCCCCGAGACCGTCGTCGCCATGCTTGCTACGACCAGCATCGGAGCGGTCTGGGCGAGCTGCTCGCCGGATTTCGGCTGGCCAGGAGTCCTCGATCGGTTCCGGCAGCTGAGGCCGAAGGTGCTGTTCTGCGTGGACGGCTACCGGTACGGCGGCAGGCAGTTCGACCGGGCCGACGAGCTGCGACGGATTATCGCCGGCCTGGACGGGCTGGAACAGGTGATCTGGCTGCCGCACCTGGACCCCGCCGCGCTGGCGCCGGTGCCCGACGTGCTGCGCTGGGATCAGGTCCTGGACCACCCGCAGGTACCCGCTGACTGGTTTGAGTTCGAGCAGGTGCCCTTCGACCATCCGCTCTGGATCCTGTTCTCGTCCGGCACCACCGGGCTGCCGAAGGCGATTGTGCATGGCCACGGCGGGATCCTGATCGAGCAGCTCAAGCTCCAGCGGTTGCACATGGACCTGCGATCAGGCGACCGGATGTTCTTCTTCACCACGACCGGCTGGATGATGTGGAACTTCCTGGTCAGCTCGCTGCTGCTCGGCGTTTGCCCGGTGTTGTACGACGGCAGTCCGACCTACCCGGAAGCCGACGTGCTGTGGCGCCTGGCGGAGGAAGCCGGGGTGAGCTTCTTCGGCGCCAGTCCCGCTTACGTCGATCAGATGGCCCGGGCCGGGATCGTGCCCGCACAGCACTATGACCTGTCCTGTTTGCGCGCGATCATGCCGGCCGGCTCGCCGGTGTCGCCGGAGTGCACCGCCTGGTTCTACGAGAACGTCAAGAAGGACGTCTGGATCGCCACCGGCAGCGGCGGCACCGACGTGTGCACGGGTTTCGTGGGCGGGGTGCCGACACTGCCGGTCTACGCCGGGGAGATCCAGGCGCGTCATCTCGGCGTCGCCGTCTACGCGTTCAACTCCCGCGGGCAGAGCGTGACCGACGAGGTGGGCGAGCTCGTCGTCACCGCGCCGATGCCGTCGATGCCGGTGCGCTTGTGGGGCGACGACGGGCACACCCGGTATCGGGAGTCCTACCTGCAGGACTTCCCTGGCGTCTGGCGGCACGGCGACTTCTTCCGGATTAATTTCCGCGGTGGCTGCTTCGTCCCGGGCCGGTCGGACGCGGCGCTGAACCGCCACGGCGTCCGCATCGGCACCGCCGAGGTCTACCGCGTGCTGTCGCGCCTCGACGCGGTCGATGACGCGCTCATCGTCAATCTCGACCTGCCCGGCGGCCGGTTCTTCATGCCGCTGTTTGTCAAGCTCGCGGACGAGCTCGTGCTCGATGACAGCATCTCCGAGCAGATCAGAGACCGGCTGCGGCGCGAGTACACGCCGCGGCACGTACCCGACGCGATCGTTCAGGCGCCCGACATCCCGGTGACGCTCACCGGCAAGAAGATGGAGGTGCCGGTGCGCAAGATCCTCCGTGGCGTGCCGGCCGAGCAGGCAGCCAACAGGAACGCCATGGCGAACCCCACCTCGCTCGACTTCTTTGTGCAGTACGCAGCGACGCAGCAGCACTACCGTGTCGGCTAGACCCGTGTCGGCTAGGAGAAAGCATGGCTAACGACGGCTTCAGCTTCCCGCTTCCCTCGCAGATCGAGGACGTACCGGGTGCCGAGGGATGGCGCTCGATGTATCAGTACTACACGCGATTCCAGCCCGAGGACGACAACAGGTTCTGGTTCCACAACGCGATGCACTTCCCCGAGCCCGTGCCGGCGTTCGACACCATCACCTCGGAGGTCCCCTACACCGCGATCGGCGCCAACACGGCCCGGCTGTTCGTGTTCCCGACCACGATGGGGATCGAGCACCGGATCGTGAACGGCCGGGTCTACATCACCGCGATCCCGATCCTCGATCCGGCCGAGATCGAGCAGCGGCTCGCCACGTTCACCGAGCGCGCCGGGCACTACTACGGCAACTGGGACAGCCTGTACGAGGGCTGGAAGGCCAAGATGGCCGGGCTGATCGGTGAGATCGAGGCCATCAAGGTGCCTGACCTGCCCGAGATTGAGGATGCGGACGTCGTCTTCAACAATGTCGGTATCGCGCAGAACCACTATCTCCGCGAGAACTTCCACCGCTGCATCGACCTGTTCTCCAAGGCATGGCACCACCACACCGAGATGCTCATGCTCGGCTACGGCGCCTACGTCGTGTTCTTCGAGTTCTGCAAGCAGGCATTCCCGGAGATCCCGGATCAGATGGTGGCGCGCATGTGCGCGGGCATCGAAGTGATCATGTACCGCCCGGACGACGAGCTGAAGCGGCTCGCCCGGCTCGCGGTCAGTGAGCACGTCGACGACCTGCTGACCGAAGGCTGCAATGCCGGCGAGGTACTGGCTGCGATGGCCGCGCGGGGCGAGAGCGGCGAGCGCTGGCTCGCGGCCCTTGACGCATCAAGGACGCCCTGGTTCCACGTGTCCACGGGAGACGGCTTCTACCACCACCACCGCAGCTGGAACGAGGACCTGACGGTGCCGTTCACGGCGCTGCCACGGTACGTGCGGCAGGTGCGAGACGGCGAGTCGCTTGAGCGCCCGACCGAGCAGCTCAAGGCCGAGCGCGAGCGGATAGCCGCGGAGTATCGCGCACTGCTGACCAGCACAGATGAGCAGGCAGCGTTCGACCAGATGCTGGGCCTGGCGCGGCTGGTCTTCCCGTTCGTGGAAGATCACAAGTTCTACGTCGAGCACTGGTTCACCACCCAGTTCTTCGCCAAGATCCGCGAGTTCGGTGACCTGCTGGTCCG
>DASQIW010000141.1:0-13035 GCA_035631375.1 Streptosporangiaceae bacterium | reverse complement strand
TCCCGTCCACGCTTGAGGAGCAGGTGACGCTGCCCGGCGTCGGCCGCAAGACCGCGAACCTCGTCCTGGGTGCCGCGTTCGGGAAGCCAGGCATCGTCGTGGACACCCACGTGGCCCGGCTAGCCGGGCGGTTTGGCTGGACCAAGAACACTGACCCAGCCAAGATCGAACGCGATGTCGCGGGCCTCCTGCCCCGTAAGGAGTGGACCGCCGCGTCTAGCAGGCTCATCTGGCATGGTCGCCGGTACTGTCACGCCCGTAAGCCCGCGTGCGGCGCATGCGGGGTAGCCCAGTGGTGCCCGTCGTTCGGCGAGGGCCCCACCGATGAGGCAACCGCGCTCAAGCTCGTCAAGGCGGGGCCATTCTCGTGACAGGGCAGCGCTAGTACGCTGAATGGTCCCACGAATCCAGCCACGAGGAGCGCCTGACATGGCCTCGCAGCAGTTTGACCCGCCGTCCGGCACGAGGGATTTCCTGGCGAGTGACCACCGCAAGCGGGAGCACGTGTTCGCCGTCATTCGCGAGGTCTTCGAGCGGTATGGCTTCGAGCCGCTGCAGACTCCGGCGTTCGAGCGGCTTGAGGTCTTGAGCGGCAAGTATGGCGATGAGGGCGACAAGCTCATCTTCAAGATCTTGCGCCGCGGGGAGCACGAGGCATCGGGCGAGGCGGACCTGGCCCTGCGCTACGACATGACGGTCCCGCTGGCCAGGGTGATGGCGGCCTACGGCAGTCAGCTGCCGAGCCCCTACAAGCGGTACGCGATGGGGCCGGTGTGGCGGGCTGACCGGCCCGGCCGGGATCGATACCGGGAATTCGTCCAGTGTGACCTGGACACCCTCGGCTCGGCGTCGCTGCTCGCCGACGCGGAGACGCTGGCCGCGCAGCACGATGCGATGGCGGCGCTCGGGCTGACGGACTTCACCATCCTGCTGAACTCGCGCCGGGCGCTCGCGGGACTGCTCGCCGCGTTCAGCATTCCGGCTGAGATCGGCACCGGCGTGCTGATCTCGCTCGACAAACTCGACAAGCTCGCGCCCGGCGAGGTAGCCGAAGAGCTGACCGGGCGCGGACTCGCGCCGGGCCAGGCAAGCGAGCTCGTCGCGACGCTGACCGCAGCCGACGCGGTCGATCAGGTCCGGGTCGCTCTCGCCAAGACCGACGAGGGCGCCGCCGGCCTGGACGAGGTCGACACGGTGCTGTCCCTGCTGGCCGGCCAGGTCCCGGAGGGCCGGGTGGCGTTCACCCCGCGCATGGTGCGCGGCCTCAGCTACTACACCGGCCCCATCTGGGAAGTCGTCGCCGACGGAGTGGCGGGTTCGCTCGGCAGCGGAGGCCGGTACGACCACCTCATCGAGCAGCTCGGCGGGCCGGATGTGCCCGGCACCGGCGCATCGATCGGGGTCGAGCGAATCCTGGCGCTCGCGCCCGGCGCGGATGACGCCGCACGTGCCCGGCTGGACCTGGCCGTCACCGTGCTGCGGCCGGAACTGGCCGCGCAGTCGTTCGGCTTCGCCGCGGCGGGCCGGACGGCTGGCCTGCGGTCGAGTACCTACCTCGGCACCTCCGGCAAGCTGCGGACGCAGCTGAAATGGGCGAATGACGCCGGTGCACGCTGGTGCGTGATCTACGGCGAGCAGGAGCAGCAGGCCGGGGTGGTGACGCTCAGGGACATGAGCACCGGCGAGCAGACCCGGGTGCCGGCGGACGATCTCGGCGGGTACCTGGCGCGGGCGGCCGGCGCCGACCGCTGACACCGGTGGCTGCCCAGGAGTTCCTGCCGCCGCCGGACTGGCATGCCTCGCTGCCCGGCGTCGTGGTGGCCGCAGCCGGGCTGATCCGTGACGGCGCGGGCCGCGTGCTCGTGGTGAAGCCGAACTACCGCGACCACTGGACTTTGCCGGGCGGTATCTGCGAGTTCAGCGAGGCGCCGCACGCTGGCTGCGCGAGAGAGCTGGCTGAGGAGCTCGGCCTGCCGCTGCCAGTCGGCCGGATGCTCGCGGTGGACTGGCAGCTGCCCCTGCGCATCTACGGCCCGCAGGCGCGGCCCGCCGTCTTCTTCGTCTTCGACTGCGGCGTGCTGCACTCGCTGTCGGACGTGCGGCTGCAGGAAGAGGAGCTGGACGACTGCCAGTTCGCGGACGAGGCGGACCTGGCTGCGCTCCTGGCCGAGACGACGGTCGCGCGCGTCCGCGCCGCCATCGGCAGCCTGTCGTCGGGCTGCGCCCAGTACGTTCCCGGCCTGGCTGAGGCAGAGCGGACCCGCTAGCCTTCAGCGGGCCGACGCCGGCGCCGGCACCTCCATCGGCGTAGGAATGCCCTCGGCATGCGTGATGCTCGCCGCCCTGAACGCGGCGGCAAGCTGGCGCTCCACCACGGGGATGACTTCCGCGACAGTGATCTGCCGGCAGGCCTCCGCCGACAGCGACGTGACGGCCGCGTCGCTGATGCCGCACGGCACGATCCGGTCGTACCACGTCAGGTCGCAGTCACAGTTGAACGCGAAACCGTGCATGGTGACGCCCCTCGCGACGCGCACTCCGATCGCGGCGATCTTGCGGTCCGGGCGCCCGGCGCCGTCGCTCAGCAGCCAGGCGCCGCGACGACCGTCCACCCGGCCGGCCGGCACGCCGAATTCCGCGCAGGCGCCGATCATCGCGTCTTCCAGGGAGCGCACATACGCCACGACGTCGACTGGCTCGTCAAGTGACACGATCGGGTAACCGGTGAGCTGGCCGGGACCGTGCCAGGTGATATTGCCGCCTCGGTCGACGTCGATGACTGGCGCGCCGGGATCGCCGACCGGGCGGTCCAGCGGAGTCGTGCGCTTGCCTGCGGTGTAGACAGGCGCATGCTCGAGCAGCAGGCAGGTGTCGGGAATCTCGCCGCGGACGCGCTGCTCGTGCACCTGCCGCTGCAGCTCCCAGGCTTCCAGGTAGTCAACGCCCCGGCCCAGCCGGGCAAACACCAGCTCACCACGCACACGGTCAGCTTAGCCCCGCCTGTCGCGCCGAAGTCGCGGACGCATCGCGATATAGCTTGACGCGCACACGCGATAGTACTTATTGTCTTGCCTGACGGCCTGGCCGGGTTCCGAAGCCATCCACCGGGGCGATGGCTAGGACCAGGCCAGGCGCTCAACGTGACAGGGGAACGTGATGTCCATGGACCCGGTTGACATCCTGACGGCGCTGGGCACACGGGCGGGCCGCGCTGACCCCTATCCCTACTATGCGGCCCTGCACGACGCGGGCGAGGCGGTCCGGCCTGCGCCGGGGATGGTCATAGTCGTTGGCTACGAGGCCATTAACTCGGTGCTGCGCGACCCGGTTTTCCGGGCTGGCGACGAGGCAACGTGGGACAAGAACTTCCCCGCCTGGCAGTCCCAGCCGGTGCTCGCCCAGGGAGCCGACTGGCTGCTCAACATCAACGGGGCCAGGCACGCGAGGATCCGCAGCCTGATCGCGCGTGCCTTCACCGCGCGGCGGGTGGCCGGGCTTGAGCCCGCGATCGCGGTGATGGCGGAGGGCCTGCTCGACGAGATGGCCGACCGCGGGGCGGACGGCTCTGCCGTCGAGTTCATGCAGGAGTTCGCCTACCGCCTGCCTGTCACGGTCATCTGCGAGTTGCTCGGCATCCCCGAGGCCGATCGCGACGACTTCCGGCCGATAGCCAGGGACCTGACGGGCATCTTCGAGTTCAGCGATCCGGAGAGCATGCCGGCCATCAACGCCGCGGCGGTCGAGCTGCTTGCCTACTTCACCGGTCTCGCGGCACAGCGCCGGGCCGAGCCGCGCGACGACCTCGTCAGCGACCTGCTCGCGGTCAGCGAGACGGGCGACGGCCGGCTGACCGACGCCGAGCTGCTGCACAACCTCACTCTGCTCCTCGTTGCCGGGTTCGAGACCACAACGAACCTGCTCGGCAACGGCCTGCAGGTCGTCCTCACCTGGCCGGCGATCGGGGATGCGGTCAGGAACGGGTCGGTGCCGGTTGCGGCGTTCGTCGAGGAGGCCCTGCGTTACGACTCCCCGGTCCAGCTCACCTCCAGGATCGGATATGAGACCAAGGTCGGGGGCGTGGCGGTGGCCGACGGCGACGAGGTCATGACGGTGCTGGGGGCCGGGAACCGGGATCCGCGCAGGTTCGCTGAGCCAGATACGTTCAACCCGCTCCGACCTGACGGCGGTCCGCTCAGCTTCGGCGGCGGGGCGCACTTCTGCATCGGTGCCGCACTGGCCAGGCTCGAGGCCGCTGTCGCCTTCCCGCGGCTGCTCCGGAAGTTCCCGCAGATTGCCCCGGCGGGCGAGCCCGTGCGGCGGGACACATTGCTACTGCGCGGATTCGACTCCCTGCCCGTGACCGTACGCTAGCCGGGAAGGCTCCGGGCGCGCTGGCGGGAGGGGCGCGATGTTCGACTACGAGGACGTGCGCCGCATGACTCCGCAGGAGCGGCTGCGGCTCCGGCAGGTCCTGGCCGAGTTCGATGCGCCGGACCCGGCCGCGCGGAGGGCGAGTCAGCGCCGCCGCACGATCCTGCTCACCCTCGTGATCGTCTGCTGCGTGGTTCTCGCGGCCTGGATCGGGTTGCTCGCTGCGACGCTCCCGCGCTACTACCGGGCAGGCGACTGGCGCGGTGCGTGGGTCGGCTTCGACATCGCTCTGTTGCTGACCTTCGCGGCGACTGGCTGGGCAGCGTGGCGGCGGCGTCAGATTCTGATCATCTGCCTGGTGGTGCTGGCGACGCTCCTGTGCTGTGACGCCTGGTTCGACGTCGTGCTCGACGCGCGGACCCGCGGCTTCGAAGTCAGCCTCCTGTCCGCCATTCTCATCGAGCTGCCGCTCGCTGCCGTTGCCATCCAGGGCGCCCGCCGGCTGGTGCGGGTCACCAATGCAGTGATGCAGCGAAACCGCGGCGAGGCCGGGCCGGTACCGCGGCTGCGAGACATCCCCCTCGCTGGCGTCAGCCCCGAACACCCGCTGAGCGATCTGCTGACCGAGCCCGAGCATCACCTGCCGGCCGGTGCTAGCACCGGCAGTTCGTAACTGCGCCGCACGCTGCTACCGAGCCGGGTGATGTCGGCACCATAGACGTGTACGGAGATGGCGACGCTGTCGCCGACGTTGCGCACCCGGTGGATATCGCCGGGCGGGGCGAAGCCGCTGACATCGCCGGGCCGGTTCTCATTGCGCCCGGCATCCAGCAGGTGGCTGCCGTCGGTCGCGAGCGCGAACAGTTCCTCGTACTCCACGCCCTGCAGGACGCCGAAGACGCACCACGTGACGTGGTCATGGATGGGGGTGATCTGGCCCGGCAGCCAGACCATGGCAGTGACGGAGAACGATCCGTCCGGCTCGGTATGCAGCACGTGGCACTGGTAGCCTGTCCGGTCGCCCTGGCGCTGCGCGACGGTCAGCAGGTCTGGCGCCGATGGCAGGTGGCTGCGAAGCTGGGCGGCGACGAGATCCGCGGTCTGCTGCCAGTTCGCGTGCTGGCTGGTCGCGGCCCGGATAGCGGCGACGAGATCGGTTGCGCGCCGAGTGCGAACGGGGCTGACAGCTGTCATGCGGACCCTCCTCGCCGGGCCGATGGTTGCCTATCAGATCGCTCGACAACAGGCTAGAAGACGGCCGGGCGAGGCACTAATGCCAGCTATCCATGGGTCGATAGCGCCGGCCTATAGCAGGATTCGGTCATGGGCACCACGATGCTGCTGGACGCGGCCTCGATGTACTTCCGGGCGTTCTACGGAGTGCCGGCCGAGACGATGAAAGCCCCGGACGGCACGCCGGTGAACGCGGTCCGCGGTTTTCTTGACATGATCGCCACGCTGCTGCGTGCCCGGCACCCGGATCGGCTTTTCGCGTGCATGGACGCGTCCTGGCGGCCGGCGTTCCGGGTGCAGGCGATCCCGTCCTACAAGAGGCACCGGGCGAACCCGGACGGCTCCGAGCAGATCCCCGATGCTCTCAGCACACAGCTACCGATCATCGTGGACGTGCTTTCCGCGGCCGGCATCGTGATGAAGTGGGCCGACGGCTACGAGGCCGACGACATCCTCGGCACGCTCGCCGCGCAGGCCACCGGGCCGGTAGAGGTTGTGACCGGCGACCGGGATCTGTTCCAGCTCGTCGACGACTCACGGGGGATCCGGGTCGGCTACATCGGCAAGGGCGTGTCCAGGCTCGAGCTCATCGACGAGGCCGAGGTGACCAGGCGCTATGAGATTCCCGGCAGGTCGTATGCGGCCTTTGCCGCCCTGCGCGGCGACCCCAGCGACGGTCTGCCTGGCGTGCCGGGCGTGGGGGAGAAGACGGCCGCGGCCCTGGTTCGCTCGTTTGGCTCGGTGGAGGCGATGCTGGCCGCGATCGACGCGGGCCACGGCGGCTTCCCGCCGGGCAGCCGGGCGAAGCTGGTTGCCGCGCGCGACTACCTCGACGCCTGCATGCCAGTGGTCATGGTGGCGGCCGATGCGCCCGTCAAGCTGTCCGGCGGCGAACTGCCGTCAACCCCGGCCGATCCGGCCAGGGTCGCGGCGCTCGACGCGCGCTGGGACCTCGGCTCCTCGCTCGGCCGGGTGCTGTCGGCGCTCGCTGCGGCGCCCTGAAAGGCGCGCAGCGTCCGTCAGCCGTGCCCGCCCGCCGCGCTCGTCGCGATGCCCACAACGATCCCGATGACCAGCAGGGCAATGCCGCCGATCCACGCGACCTTCGCCAGCGTGTCAGGCCGGCCCTGCTTGCGGAACTGGTTCTGCGCGATGAGCCCGAGAACGATCGCGGCCGGTGAGCAGAGGAGCCAGCAGACGATGCCGATGACAGCCAGCACCGTCGGCGTGCTCGACGGCTGGTTGCCACCGTAGCCGGGACCATATCCAGGTTGCGGCGCCCCGTATCCGCCCGGTCCGCCGGGATAACCCGGTCCGCCAGGATCACCCGGTCCGCCGGGATAACCGGGTCCGCCGGGATAATTGGGTGGCCCGCCTGGGTAGCTGGGCGGCTCTTGCCCGCCGTATCCGGGCGGTGGGGTCTGGCCTGCCATTGGTTCCTCCCGGAAGGCTAAAAGCCGGCTTTACAGTAGGCCGAAGCGCGCTAGTTGCCAGAATTCGGAGGCAGCGAGCGCGGCAACAATACCGGTAACGGCTAGCGTGCTGCGTGTTCTCGCGGGGAATTGCCGCCATCGTTCTGCCAAGCGGGTCGTGCGGAGGACCGGAAGGATTATCACGGTTATCGCCCCGCACACGGCAAGGGGCGAGGCGCGCAATGCCGCGGCCGGATGGCCCCGGCCCAGATCGATCCCGGCGTGAGTTCCGCCGCAGAACGGGCAGGGAATCCCGGTCAGCATCAGGAACGGGCATATCGTGTGGGGCCGCGGCAGCCACGCCAGCGCGAGCAGCCCACCTGAGACTGCGGTGAGCCGGGCGAGGGCGTTCGAGCCGGGGCTAAGCCCGCGCCACCACGCCGTCATGGAGCAAGTATGTCAGTGGGGGCGCGATAGGGTGCCAGCAAAGTCTGCCCCAGCAAACCCACGTGGTGAGCGGCGTCCGCACGGACCGGAGGTAGTCGGTGGAATACGTTCAGGGGGGAACGGGGCTGTTTCCGGCCAGCCGCCTTCGTGACGTCGCGGCCGCCACGGCGAACGCCGGCCTCGACGCGCTGCTGCTCACCCCCGGACCTGACCTGCGCTACGTGACCGGCTATCACGCGCACGAGTCTGAACGGCTGACCTGCCTGGTGGTGCCCGCGGACGGCGACCCGGTGCTGATCGTGCCGCGGCTGGAGGTGCGCGGGGCGGAGGCGTCGCCAGCGGGCGCCCTCGGCATCGAGATCGCCGGCTGGGACGAGACAGACGACCCGTTCGCGCTGGTGGCACGGCGGCTCGGGCAGGTGACGACGGTCGGGCTCGCGGACCGTATGTGGGCGCTGATGGTGCTGCGGCTGCGCTCGGCGCTACCCGCAAGCCGGCAGGAACTGGCCAGCGTCGCGCTGCGCGACCTGCGCGCGCGCAAGAGCCCGGCCGAGATCGCCGCGCTGCGGGCGGCTGCCGAGGCGATCGACCGGGTGCACGAGCAGGTGCCGGGCTGGCTGCGGCCCGGCCGCACCGAGAGTGAGGTGGCAGCCGACATCGGCGAGGCCATCCTGGCCGCCGGCCACGTCACCGTCGACTTCGCCATCGTCGGCTCCGGTCCGAACGGGGCTAGCCCCCACCACACCGCGTCGGGGCGAGTGCTGCAGCGCGGTGATGCCGTCGTCGTCGACATCGGCGGCACGATGCCGAGCGGTTTCTGCTCGGACTGCACGCGAACGTACGCGATCGGCGCGCCGCCCGCGAATGTTGCTGCCTGCTACCAGGTGCTCAGGGACGCCCAGGAGGCGGCGTGCGCCGCGGTCCGGCCGGGCGTGACGGCCGAGGCGGTCGACGCAGCGGCCCGCAGGCCGATCAGCGCGGCTGGCTACGGCGAGTACTTCGTGCACCGGACCGGGCACGGCATCGGCCTGGAAACGCACGAGGATCCCTACATCGTGGCCGGCAATTCCGAGGTGCTGCAGCCCGGCCACGCGTTCTCGGTCGAGCCCGGCATCTACCCGGGGCCGTTCGGGGCGCGGATCGAGGACATCGTCGTCTGCATGCCGGACGGCAGCGAGCGGCTCAACAACGTCAGCCGCGAGCTGGTCGTGGTCTGATGCTCATGGATGCCCGCGAGCCACGCGACGACGCCGCGGTTGAGCTGTTCGCGCTGACCAGGCAGATCGCGGACGCCGAGCTGCGGCCGAAGGCGGCGGCAGCGGAGCGGGACGGCAGATTTCCGCGCGCCGAGTTCCGCATCCTCGGCCAGGCTGGTCTGCTGAGCCTGCCCTACCCCGAGGAGTACGGCGGCGGTGGCCAGCCGTACGAGACGTACCTGCAGGTAGTGGAAGAACTGGCGGGGGCCTGGCTCGCGGTCGGCCTCGGCCTGAGTGTGCACACGCTTACCTGCTTCCCGATCGCCACCGCGGGTACAGCGGAACAGCGCGCACAATGGCTGCCCGGCATGCTCGGCGGTGACCAGCTCGGTGCGTACTGCCTGTCCGAGCCAGGTAGCGGGTCGGACGCCGCGGCGCTGGCCACCCGCGCCGTCGACGACGGCGGCGAATACGTGATCGACGGCGTGAAGGCCTGGATCACGCACGGCGGTCAGGCAGACTTCTACACACTGTTCGCGCGCACGTCGGGCGATCCGTCCGGGCCGGAGCGCTCCCGTGGCATCAGCTGCTTCCACGTGCCCGCCAGCACGCCTGGCGTGTCCGCGGCGCCGCCCGAGCACAAGATGGGGATGCGCAGCTCGCCGACCGCGCAGATGCGGTTCTCCTCGGCCCGGGTGCCAGCAGCGCAGCTGATCGGCGAGCCGGAGCGCGGTTTCGCGATCGCGCTCGCCGCGCTCGACGCGGGGCGGCTCGGCATCGCGGCGTGCGCAACCGGGGTAGCGCAGGCAGCGCTGGACTGCGCGGTGTCCTACGCGGCGGAGCGCATGCAATTCGGCCGCCCGGTGATCCAGTTCCAGGGGCTGCAGTTCATGCTGGCGGACATGGCGACGGCCGTCGCCGCTGCCCGCGCGCTCTACCTGAGTGCAGCCCGGCGCAGGGACGCCGGGCTGTCATTCGGCCAGCAGGCCGCGATGGCGAAGCTGCTGGCCACCGACACCGCGATGCGCGTGACCACCGATGCGGTGCAGGTCCTCGGCGGGTACGGCTATGTCGAGGACTTCCCGGCCGAGCGGCTCATGCGCGAAGCCAAGGTGCTGCAGATCGTCGAGGGCACCAACCAGATCCAGCGGATGGTGATCGGCCGTCAGCTTGCCGCGCAGTGACTACCGGAACGATCCGGCGGTCAGCCCGGAGATGATCCGCCGCTGCGCGAACAGCACGATGAGCGCGATCGGCAGCGTGACGATCACCACCATGGCGTCGATGCGGTCGTAATACGTCTGGTATTGGCTCTGCCCGAGATTCATGATCGCAAGCGGAGCCGTGTACTTGTTCGGGCCGGTCAGGAACATCAGCGCGAGCAGGAAGTCGTTCCAGCAGAAAATGAACCCGAGAATGGCAACGGTGAAGATGCCGGGCACCGCGACGGGGACGATCACCCTGCGCAGCGCCTGAAGCCGCGTCGCGCCGTCGACGATCGCGGCCTCCTCGAGCTCGCGCGGGATCTGGCCGAAGAATCCAGTCAGGAACCACGTGGCCAGTGGCAGCGAGTAGATGAAATAGACGATCACCAGGCCGACCAGGTTGTTGAGGAGGCCGATGCTGCGGTAGGTGACGAAGATGGGGCCGACCATCGCGATGACCGGGAAGAACCCGGCCACCAGCAGGAAGCCCATGATGACCTGCTTGCCGCGGATCTGCGTGCGGGCGAGCCCATAGCCGGCCAAGGACGCGATGATGACCGTGAGGATCGTCGTGACGCCTGCCACGAGCACGCTGTTGAGCAGGGACCTGGCGAATGTTCCCTGGGTGAGGACGAAGGAGAAGCTGCTCCAGGTGAAATGGGCCGGCCACAGGCCGGTCGTGCCGGCGTTGATCTCCGGCTGGGTTTTGAACGCGGTGATCAGGATCCAGTAGAACGGGAAGAGGCTGACGAGGACGAAAACCGCGACCATCACGTAGAAGCCCGACCAGCCGGCGGCCTTGCGGGTGTGTCTCCGGCGCCGCGCTGACCGTGATCTTGGGAGTGCTGTGCTGACTGCGGCCATTGGGTTACACCACCTGCTCCGTGCGGAACGCCGCGACGTAAATGGCCGCGATAATCAGGGAGATGACCATGAGCGCCACCGAGATTGCCGCGCCCAGGCCGTAGTTCGACTCGTTGAACATGGCGAACCAGTTCAGGTACGCGAGCACCTGCGTGGAGTCGCCCGGCCCGCCGTTGGTCATCGCGTAGATGACGTCGAAGATCAGGAAGGACGACAGCGTCCGGAAGATCAGCGCGACCATGATGGCCGGCTTGAGTATGGGCAGCGTGATCCGGACGAACGTGCGCAGCACGCCCGCGCCGTCGATCTTCGCGGCCTCGTAGACGTCGCGGGGGATCACCTGCAGCCCGGCCAGCAGGAGCAGCGCGATGAACGGCGTGTTGCGCCAGGCGTCAGCGACAAGGATCGCCGCCCACGCTGTCCAGGTCTGCCCCAGCCACGTCGTGTGGGCCAGCGGCAGGTGCAGCGACTGCAGGATGTAGTTCACGAAGCCGTTCTGCGGATCGAACATCGACTTCCACAGCAGCCCGGATACGACCGTGGGGACAGCCCACGGGATGAGGATCGCCGCGCGGACGAGCGGCCGGCCGTGGAACCGCCGGTTCAGGGCCAATGCGAGCGCCAGCCCGATGGCAAATTCGACAGCCACTGAGACGGCCGTGAACCCGAGCGTTCGGTACAGCGACGGCAGGAACTGGCCGCCGGTGAACATCTCGCTGTAGTTGTGTACCCCGGCGAAGCTGCCGAGAGCGGCCGGAAACAGGTAGTCGACGTGATGGAACGAATTCCACACGTTGTAGACCAGCGGGAACGCGGTGATGGCGAGCAGCACGATGACGGCCGGCGCAACCAGCCCGTACCCGAACCGGCGGTCGCGAGCGGCCAGGCTGAAGCTGCCGTGGCGGCGCTGCCCGGCACCGGCCGCCGCGATCGCGGCGGCCGGTGCGGCGGGTTCCTGGCGTGCGGTCACGCCGTGCTCACCCGCCCGAGGACACTGTCGACATCAGTTGCTTCACCGTGGGCGCCGTGGACGACAGCGCGGCCGACGGCGAGGCCCCGCCGGTGAGGACTGAGCTGATCATCGTCTGCAGCTGGCTCGAGATCTGCGAATAGACGGGTGTCACCGGCCGGGGCGTCGCCGCGGCGTAGACCGCCTGCTCCTGCTGGAAGAACGGCGCCGCGGAGTACAGCTGCTGGCCGTACGCCGACTTCACCGACGGCGGGTCGCCTGCCGAGATCGCGCGGGCGATCTGCGCCGAGTTGCTGGACAGGTACTGGATGAACTCCCACGCCGCGGCCTGGTGCGTGCTCTTGCCGTTGACCGCGAGGTCGTCGCCGCCGAGCGAGGCCTGCGGGGTTCCTGACGGGCTAGGGAAGGGGACCCAGCCGGTCTTGTTGAAGACCGGGTTGCAGCCGGGCTGGCAGCCCTTGCCGTCGGACAGCGCGAAGATATACGGCCAGTTCAGCGCGAACGGGGTCTGCCCGGACAGCCAGGCGTTCTGAACCTGCCCCTCTTCCCAGGTGGAGACAGCAGACGGCGCGACGTGACTGGTGATCGCGCTCGCCATCATGGTCAGTACCGCTTTGTTCGCGGGCGTGTCGATGTTGGCGAGGTTCGACGTCGAGATGTCGCCGCCCATGCTCTGGAACGCGGTCACCGCGCCCTCGTACTTGTCGCCCTCGAACGCCAGTCCTTCCTTCAGCGCCGGGTCGGCCTTCATCGCGGCCGTCGCGTCGCTGAACAACTCCGCCGGAGTCGTGGGCGGGGTCTTGATCAGGTCGGTGCGGTAGTACAGCCCCTCCGCGTTGATGAACCACGGGATCGCGTAAACGCCGCCCTTGTACTCGCCGGTGGCCATCTGCGCCGGGAAATAGGCGCCCGTGTCCGGCTTGAACTGGGAGAGGTTGGCCAGCCAGCCAGACTGCGCGAACTGGGCCGGCCAGATCACGTCGGAGGTGATCACGTCCGGCGTGACGGACCCAGCGGTAAACCGCTGCACGAGCTGCTCGAACGCGACATCAGAGGTGGGGGACAGGTTGAGGATCTGCACGGTGATGTTCGGGTGCAGCTTCTCGAAGGCCTTCACCGCGGCCATGGTGGCAGTTCCCTCAGAGCCGAGGCCCTGGGTCGCGAACACGATCGTTTGGTGTGCGCTCGCGGGCACCTGGCTGCTAGCCGCGCTCGAGCTGCTGCTGCACGCGGCGGCGGCCAGTGCGGCCGCGGCGCCGACAGCGACGAGCCTCAGTCGCTTCTTTGTTGGATGACAGAACGCCACGTCGAGTCCCTTCGGTTACGTACCGTGACTA
>DASQIW010000140.1:0-16910 GCA_035631375.1 Streptosporangiaceae bacterium | reverse complement strand
TACCCCGTGGTTCTCGACGCCCCAGCCGAGGCCGTCGAACCAGATGCCGAATCGGGGCACCGTCATGAGCGTGCCCTCGATCAGTTCGTGCTGGTCGTCATAGCCGACGACGCCGCCCCACGTCCTGGCGCCGACAACCGGCCCCAGCCCGAGGATCTTGATCGCCGCGGTCACGATGTCGCCGTCAGACCCCGCGCACTCGTCGGCGAGCGCGACCACCGGACCGTGTGGCGCGTCTTCGGGATAGCTGGACGGCAGCATCCCTCGTGGCACGTCCCAGCCGATCACCCGGCGGGCTAGCTTCTCGATGATCAGCTGCGACGTGTGACCGCCGGCGTTGGCCCGGACATCGATGATGAGCGCGTCCCGCAGCATCTCGTTCCGCAGGTCCCGGTGAAAGTCCGCCCACCCTTCGCTCACCATGTCCGGCACGTGCAGGTAACCTGCCCGGCCGCCGCTCAGCTCGCGCACCTCGGTGCGCTTGCGCATGACCCAGTCCAGGTAGCGCAGCCGCCGGTCGCTGCCTAGCGGGATGATGGCCGCAGACCGGCGCTGCCCGCCGGCCGGGGATTCGACGGTGACCTCGACGGGCTTGCCCGCGCTGCCGGCGAGCAGCGGCCCTGGCCCGGCGGCGCCGACGGGCTGACCGTTGATCGCCACCAGCGCGTCGCCGGCCGCTATCCCCGCGCCAGGTGCCGCCAGCGGGGAACGGGCCCTGGGGTCGGAGCTCTCGCCCTTGACCACCCTGGCGATGTGCCAGCTCTCCCCCGACCGCTCCAGGTCGGCGCCGAGCAGGCTGGCCGCCGCGCCGTCGGACGGTCCGGCCGGGAGGCGGGCGTAAGCGTGCGACGTGCCTAGCTCGCCGAACAGCTCCCAGAGCACGTCCGTGAATTCGGCCTGAGTTGTGATCCGGTCGAGCAGCGGCTGGTACTCGGCCTGGATGGCATCCCAGTCGACCTCGGCCAGGTCCTCGACCCAGAAATCGTGCCGCATGATCCGGGCGGCCTCGGCATAGGCCTGTCGCCACATCGCCGCCGGGTCGGCCGTAAACCGGGCGCGGCTTGCGTCGACGCGCACGCGGTCGTCGGGATTATCCCCGCCTGCCCTGCGGTCAGCCGGGATCACCGTGAGAGTGCCGTGGTCGCTGACGACGATGCGGGTGCCATCCTGGCTCGCCTCGAACCAGTCGACGTCCGCGGTCAGCTCGATGACCTCACGCCGCGCGAAGTCGAACCGCTCGAGTACAGCGCGGGGCGCGTCGTCCTCCGGACGCGCGCCGCTGACGCCGAGCATGCCCGTCACAGGCTCGCGCAGCCAGGCCAGGCCGTCCTTGACCGCCCGGAGCCGCGAATACCGGGATTCTGGTACCGGGAGTGCGACGATTCGGTCCGCGATTCCGTCGAGGTCGACCGCCACGGGCGGCGCCGCGGTGGCCGCGCCAGGCGGCTCTGCGGGGACGCTGGTATCAGGATCCGCCTGGGGACCGCCGGCCAAGGGGGCCGGTTTGTCCGCGCCGATCGGCCGGCCGCCGAGCTGCGGGCCGAACGGCGACGCCGTCGCCGCCGCGAGCGGCACCAGGTACGGCCGCGCCCCGAAGGGGAACGACAGGTCGAAGAAGTGGGCGTCGTACACCGGGTCGAAGCTGCGCCTGGATAGGAACGCTAGATGCCGGCCGTCGAGGGTGAACACCGGGTGGGTGTCGGTGAAGCGGCCATCGGTGACGTCCGTGACCCGGCCGTCGGCGACGCTGGCCAGCCGCAGCATGCGTCGCGGCTCCGTCATCCCGGCCGGGTTCGCGGCGGGCTGCGACCAGGTGAGCCACGCCGAGTCGGGTGACCAGGCGAGGCCTGTCACCCGGCCGTTTTCTGACGCGGCGAGCTCGCGCACCCGGCCGGTCGATACCTCGACAACCCGGAGGCGCCCATCGTGGGCGGCCACCGCAACCGTGCTGCCGTCGGGTGCCGCTGCGAGCTCCGCGATCCTGCCGAGCTGTCCGGCCGCGAGCCGCCGCGGCGGGGCAGCCGGGTCGGCTGGCCCCGACGGGTCGCCGCCGCCGATCTCCAGGCAGTCCTGTCCGCCAGCGTCGGTGGCCCAGACCACGAGGCCGTCACCGCCGAGGACGCGCGGGTAGCGAGCCCGCACACCGGGCTGAACCGCAAGACTCCGGCTCGGGCCGTCCCGGTGGGCCAGCCAGTGCACGGTGCCCCGGACTTCCACGGCGCTAGCCGTTCCGGCGGCGTCGACTGAGAGCGACCCAACGTGATCGTCGGCCGAGATCGGCCGCGGAGCGCGGCCGGATATCGGCGAGCCAAGAATGATGTCCAGTCGCTCGGGCGCGGCGTCGAGATCGGGCAGCACCCACAGCTCGCCGCCGTGGACATACACGACGCGCTGGCCGTCCGTGCTGGCCTGGCGTGCGTACCAGCCGTCATGGTCGGTGTGCCGGCGCAGGTCGCTGCCGTCCGGCATGCAGGAGTAGATGTTGCCGGTGCCCTCATGGTCGCTGAGGAATGCGAGCCGGCCAGCGACCAGCATGGGGCTCGCGAACTGACCCGGCAGGCCTGCCTGCAGGCGGCGGAATCGCCGGTCGGGTCCCCCGTCGGGCTGCCCGCCAGCGGGCCCCGCGAGCACGCCATCGGACGGCCCGATCCAGAGCCGGCCGCCGGAGCCACCCCGGTACCGCTTCCAGTGGGCCGGGTCCTGCCTCAGATAAGCACCGGTGAGCAGGCCCACTGCACCCGTGCCGTCTGGTCCTTCCCCAACGGATACATCGGTGACCGGCCCGAGCGGGAGGATGCGGTCTGCGCCTGGCCCGCCGGACGCGTCAGTGCCGAGCGCGCGTGCCACCGGATACTGCGCGAACGGCTGGTCGGCCGCGCTGACCGCCAGTACCTCCCCGGCGGAGGTCCAGCCGCACACCCGGGCGGCTAGCGCGGCCCAGTACGTCAGCCGCATGCCCGAGCCGTCGGCCACGCTGGCCGCGTAGATCTCCATGCCGCCGTGCTTGCCACTGACCCACGCGAGCAGCGAGCCGTCAGCCGAGAACCGCGGTGTTGAGGCCGGGGCCCCGTCCGCCGTGAATCGCCACGCGCGCCCGCCAGAAGACGGTGCGAGCCAGACATCGTCGGCCGCCACGAAGGCAACCAGATCGCCCGCGATATGCGGGAAACGGAGGTATCCGGGAGAGGTCACCACGCAATCCTAGGATGAATGCCTGATGCGGCCGCGCCATGGCCCTGGCGGCCGATCCGCCGAGTCCCCCCATTAACAGCGTTGCGCACCAGGAGCCGCATCGCGCACTCCAGCTGCACCCGAACGCAATTCTGTTCTCTATCACGCACGGTTTTTGCCGACGGGCCCATTTACCCGTCCGCCTCCGGCCGTTCACCGCCTGGCCAGGCGGACTGTCGGGTAGGCAAAATTACTGCACCACCACGAAGCAAACCGCCAGTTTGGGCCGAATGGCATTCTGTAACGCTACGTGCACGTCGGCAGCGGATAGGCAGAAAGGGTTGTCCCAGTACAGGAGCGGTGCAAGACTCGCCATGTGGCAATAGCGCTCGGTGGAAGATTGCCTGACTCGAGGCCGGACGGATCGGCTCGTCAGGACACTGTGCCGCATATGGTCAGCTGGCCTGAGCAGACAGCTAGCCCCCCGCAGATTACAGATCCGGAAACGGACGCCGACGCCGGGGAAGATAAGCTCACGGCAACTCAATTCGGCTCGGCGGCAGCCACGACCGCGCCTGGCAAAGCGGAAAAAACGCCCACAATTAATTGGCGCGTGGTGAAGCAATCGTTTGCGTATGCGGCATCCGACGCCGTGGAAGCCTCGGAGTATTTCTACGCGCGGCTATTTGCCGCGAACCCCGGCATCAGGGCGCTTTTCCCGACCAGCATGACCGTTCAGCGAGAACGCATGTTCGCCGCGCTCAGCAAGCTGATCTGGAGCCTCGATAGCGAGCCGCAATGCACCGCACTGCTGCGCCAGATGGGCCGCCAGCACCGCCGCTACGGCGTGCTGGACAAGCACAGTGACGCGTTCTTCACCGCGCTGCGCGACATGGTCGAGCATGGGGCAGGCAGCTCGTGGACAGCCGAGACATCGGCCGCCTGGCAGGGCGCGGTCGATTACTTCGCCGCCACCATGCAGGAAGCGGCCGCCACCGCGAGCAACTCGCCGGCCTGGTGGGTTGCCGAGATCGTTGGCCATGAGCTGCGATCGCCGGGGGTCGCCGTGCTCCGCTTGCGGCCCGACGAGCCGCTGCCCTACGAGGCCGGCCAGTACGTGCCGGTTCAGGTCGCGAAGTGGTCGCGGACCTGGCGGCCGTATTCGATCGCCACTGCGCCGCGCCCCGGCGGCCCACTGGAGCTGCACGTCCGCGCCGTACCAGGCGGCCTGGTGAGCAACACGCTCGTGCACCACTCCGATGTGGGCGAGTGCGTGCTCCTCGGCGCCGCTGACGGGACGATGACGCTGGCCGATTCCGGGCGGAACCTGCTCTGCGTCGCAGGCGGCACCGGGCTCGCGCCGATCAAGGCCATCATCGAGCAGGCGATCACCGCCGACAAGGCCGCCAGCCAGCCGCGCACCATCACCCTGTTCCTGGGCGCCCGCCAGCACTTCGACCTGTACGACCTTGAGGACTTGCAGCTGCTCGAAGCGGCCCACCCGGCGCTGCACGTCATCCCGGTGCTGTCCGAGCAGCCCGGCTACGCGGGGCTGACCGGGATGCTGCCGGATGTCGTCAAGGCCCAGGGAATCGATCCAGACACCGAGGCGTACATCTGCGGCCCGCCCGCGATGGTCCGGCATGCCGCGGCCCTGCTCGCCGTCACCATTCCGGCCTGCCAGATCCACCAGGACCTGCCGCTGTAGCCGCCCTGCCGCCCTGACCGGACTCGGCTGGGCTAGCTCGCGAGGTACCTGCCCAGGAAAGCGAAGATCCGCTGCCACGCATCCGCCGCGTCGGCGGGCTGGTAGCTCATCCGGGCAACACGCGCCATCACCGCACCTGCTCCCTGCGCCTGCGTCATGAACCGGTGCCCCGAGCCCGGATATACCTGCACGTCGTGCGGCACGTCCAGCGCGGTGAGAGCCCGCTCAAGCCGCTCCGGGGCCGCTGTGCCCATCGGGTCGCGTCCGCCGAAGCTCCCCACAACCGGACACGCCCCCGCCAGCGCACGCTCGGGATCCTTCGGCACGTCGCCGTAGTTGATGGCGACGACATCGAACCCATGGCCAGGCGCGCACAGCAGCGCGAATCCGCCGCCCATGCAGAACCCGATCACTCCGGCCTTGCCGGTGCAGTCCGGCCGCGCCGCCAGCGCGGCGCGCGCGCCGTCGATGATCGCAAAAGCCGGCCCCTGACCGGCCCGCAGCTGCCGGATGGCGCTGCTGATGCAGCGGATCCAGGACTTCCCGTCGAACAGGTCAGGTGCGAGGGCAAGGTAACCGTGCGCCGCCAGCTGGTCTGCCACCTGGCGAATGCCGTCGGTCAGCCCGAAGGCCTCGTGGATGACGACGACTCCGGGCCACGGGCCGGCTTGCGTGGCGGGCACCGCGAGATAACCACTCCACGTGCGGCCGTCGGCGTCGTAACTCGCTGCCTGAAAGGTGCTGTCAGCCATGTCATGGGCCTCGTTGGGTATTTCGCTGCCCTTCTAGGGGCAGCGATGGTCCCACCACGCCCTTGCTGGCCCGGCTGAGGCGCAGCACGTTCGCGATGACCTGGTGACCGGCCCGGCCCTCGGTCGTGAGGATCGACTCGGGGTGGAACTGGACCGCCCACCGCGCCTTTGCAGGGTCCTCGATCGCCATCACCACCCCGTCGGATGTCACGGCCGTCACGCAGAACCCGCCGGTCACCTGCTCCGGCCGGGCGTGGAGCGAGTGGTACCGGGCGGCGGTGAACTCGGCCGGCAGCCCGGCCAGTAGCTCACCGCCCAGCACCCGCACGAGGCCTGGCTTGCCGTGGACGGGCGTGTTCAGCAGACCCAGCGACCCGCCCGCGTGCTCCACCATCGCCTGGAGCCCCAGGCACACGCCGAACGCCGGCAGCCCGCGCTCGTCCAGCGCCGTCAGCAGCTTGTCGCAGTCGAAGTCGGCCGGACGGCCCGGCCCGGGTGACAGCACGACCAGGTCCGGCGAGAAGTCCGCGATTCGCGACGGGTCGAACCCCGCACGCAGCGTGCTGACCTGCGCGCCCAGCTCGGCGAAGTAGCCGGCCAGCGTGTGCACGAACGAGTCCTGGTGATCGACCAGCAGCACCGCGAGCCCGGCGCCGGGAAGCTGCTGGCCGGCTGCCCGTTCCCCTGCTGGACGGGACGTGACGCCCGCCGCGGTCGGGTCGCCGGGCTCCGCCAGCGTCTCCAGGAGCGCGCGGGCCTTCAGCCGGGTCTCCCGCTCCTCAGCCGCGGGATCGGAGTCGAACAGCAGCGTGGCGCCCGCGCGCACCGCCGCCACTCCCCCGGCGATCTGCGCGGTCCGCAGCGTCAGCCCCGTGTTCATGCTCCCGTCGAAGCCGACCATGCCGACCGCGCCGCCGTACCAGCGCCGCGGCGACGACTCGTGATCCTCGATGAACTGCATGGCCCAGTTCTTCGGCGCGCCCGTCACCGTGACGGCCCACATGTGGGTCAGGAACGCGTCGAGCGCGTCGAAACCGGGCCGCAGCGTGCCCTCGACGTGGTCGACCGTGTGGATCAACCGGCTGTACATCTCGATCTGGCGCCGCCCGATGACCCGCACGCTGCCCGGCACGCAGATCCGCGACTTGTCGTTGCGGTCCACGTCCGTGCACATCGTCAGCTCGGACTCCTCCTTCGGCGAGCTCAGCAGCGCATGGATCTGCGCGGCGTCGCCGAGCGCGTCCTCGCCGCGGGCGATGGTGCCGGAGATGGGGCACGTCTCAACCCGGTCCCCTGTGACGCGCACGTACATCTCCGGCGACGCGCCGACCAGGTACTCGCCGGCGCCGAGGTTGAGGAAGAACTCGTACGGCGCCGGATTGCGATCCCGGAGCCGCTCGAAGAACGCGGCCGGTGACGGGCACGGCGCGTGGAACACATGGCCGGGCACCACCTCGAAGAGGTCGCCCCTCGCGAAATACTCGCGGGCCTTGTCCACCACGCGCGCGTAGCTGCCAGGCTGCGGGTCTGCTGGCACTTCGATGGGGGGAACGGGGTCCTGCGGCTTGGTGCCGCCAGCCCGGTCAAGCCCTGCGGTCGAGCCCGCCGAGGTCTCGAAGTCGTAGCTGAAGTAGGTCGCGGTCTCGCGCTTACGGTCCACCACCCAGACCTGGTCGGGCAGGTGCAGCACGAGGTCGCGGGCGGCGCCGTCGCGGGGCAGCCGCAGCCGGACCGGCTCGAACTGGAACGCGAGGTCGTAGCCGAACGCGCCGTACAGGCCGAGGTGCGGGTCAGGGCCCGCGAATGCGGCGATGATCTCGCGCAGCGCCGAGAACACGGTCGGCTGCCGGCTGCGCTGCTCCTCGGTGAAGACTTCGTCGCTCTCCGGGATCACCACCTCGGCGTGCCGCGAGCAGCCATCGAGGTCCGCGCCTGTCACGCGGGTCATCGCGGCCGCGATGACCGGCAGCAGCACTGCGCCCCGCTCATTCAGTGCGCTGGCGCGGATCCGGCGACCGCGCGCGACTATCTGCACAGGCGGGTCGATGTAGGCCAGGTGCCACCGGCTGTAACGCCCTGGATACTCCATGCCTGAACTGAGCACCCCACCCAGGCTGTCTTGCACCCGCCGGGTGAGCCCGTCCAGCTCAGCGGCGTCGAAGGGCTCAGCCCGGCGGGTCACCCGCACGCCGCCCGCCGTGAGGTAGCTGGTCTGATCCATGTCGGCCTCGCCGTCTTTGGCCCGACGGGTGGCCGCCGATACGAAAGAGGCGGCCGCCCGTAGGGCGGTCGCCTCCTGGTCTGCTCTGCGCGCGAACCTGGCACCGCCTAACGGCGGCGCCACCAGCCTGCAGCCAGGAGGTCTGTTCGCATGATCCGCAGCATAGCAGTTCGGGTGCCTCGCCGGTCAGACGGCGTAGACGACGGTGACCGACACGCTCACCTGCTGGCTCCCCGGCGAGACGGGCACCGCCGCCGACCCGGCTGCGCTCGCCGACGGCGCGTTAAACACTGGCGGACTGGAGCTGCTGGCCTGCGAGATGCTGATGACCTGGCCGAGCTGCGCGCCGGCTGCCCTGGCGAACTGCTCGGCCTTCGCGCGGGCGTCCTTCATGGCGTTCGACCGGGCAACGGCGAGCAGCGGTCCGTCGTCGGTCAGGTTGAGGGACACGTTACTGACGGTGATCGCGTTGCCGCCCGCGTCCGCGGCGGCCTGGATCTGCCGGCCTGCCTTGTCCAGCTGCCGGAGCGTGGCCGTGAGTGACTCGGTGACCTGGTAGCCGGTTGGCACCTGCGACCGGTCCGAGTAGCTCGGATAGATGCTGAGCCCAGAGGTCTGGATGTCCGCGCTGGCCACGCCGAGTCCCTTGAGCGCGGCCGTGACGCGATCAGTGGCCTGATTGGCCTGCGCCAGGGCGGCCGCTACCGAGCCGCCGTTGACCTGCACGCCCATGGACAGCACGAGCTGGTTCGGCGTACCAGTCACGGTCCCGGTTCCCGTCACGGTGATCCGGCCCGTACCGCCGCCCTGGGCGCCCTGCTGCTGGCCGGTAGTGGTCGCGGCCTGGGCGCTGGGCCCGCCCGCCTGAGTTGCGCCGATCGCGAAGGCGCCGACGAGCAGCGCCGCGGCCGCGACACCGATGGCGGCGGCCTGATAAGAGGGTTTCAACGAAGGCATGGCATGTGCTCCTGCTCCGCGGGGACGGTCTGCTGTCCCTGCGACGCAGGGGATGCGCCCGCGGTTCCGTCAGAACGCGACGAGACTGCCGATCGCCGTCCCGGAATCTCTTGCCCTGGCGGCGTTCCGGTAGGCGAGGGCCGCGGCTGCCAGGTCCTCCACCGCCAGGCCGAGCGACTCGAAGACGGTGATCTCGTCGTCGCTCACACGGCCGGGCACGGTGCCGAGCAGTACCTCGCCGAGCTCGCCGCGGACCTGGTCCGGCCCGACGGCGCCGTCCGCGGCGGCCAGCCGGTAGTCGCCGGACTCGGCGAGCAGCGAGTCACGCCGGTCCGCGAACAGCACGGCAGCCGCGACGGTCGCGGTATCCAGTTCGCGCGCGTGCGGCACGCACGCGCCGACCGCGTTGAGGTGAGTGCCGGGCGCGATCCAGTCGCGCTGCAGCACAGGCGCGGCCGCACTGGTGGCGGTGACGATGATGTCGGCCCCGGTGACGGCCTCGCGCACCGACGGGCAGGCGCGAACCGGCGTCCTGGTTCGCCCGTGCAGGCTCGCGGCGAGCTGTCCGGCCCCGCCACTGCTGCGGCTCGCCACCCTGATGTCCGCCAGCGGCCTCGTCTGATCGAACGCCAGAATGTGCGCCCGGGCCTGAACGCCGGCCCCGATGACCGCGAGCGTGGCCGCGTCGGTGCGTGCCAGCAGCTCCGTGGCGACTACCGAGACGGCCGCGGTCCGTATTTCGGTGACCGCCGAGGCGTTGAGGATCGCGACCGGCTCGCCCGTACCGCCATCCGACAGCAGCACTACGCCCTGGTGCGCGTCCAGCCCGGCGGCCGGGTTGGCCGGCGTGATGCAGATGGCCTTGAGCCCGTAGGTCGCGGCGCCGCCTTCGTCGGCGAGATAGGCCGGCATGAGCGCGACGAAGCCGGCCGCCCCGGTCGGCTGGACCACGGTGCGCAGCGGCTGCTGCGCCGTGCCGGTTGCGAGCGCCGTCAGCGCAGCGCGCATCGCCTGCGCGCACTCGGCGTAGCCGAGCACCGCGTGCACGTCGGCAGCCGGCAGCACGAGCAGCGGCATGCTCAGGCCTGCGCGGGCTGACTGCCGACCGCCGCGAGGATCTGGTCCACGCACTGCTGGATGTGCTCCTGCCGGCCTGGCATGTCCTTGCTGGCGAACTGGTGCAGGATCTCCAGCACCTTGTCCTGGCCCTGCAGGATCTGGATCTGCTGCTTGCCCATCTCGTGCAGCGCGATCAGCGTCTCGTGGTCGGCGATCGCCCGCTTGTCGCTGGCGGCCTGCGCGCGGTTGGCACTGACCTGCAGCGAGACCATGATCGACAGCTGAGGCAGGTTGAGGATCGTCAGCAGCAGCGGCCACGGCGTCTTGTCGAAGCCGACAACGTTACCGATGAAGAGCCATGCGACGATGCCGATGGTGATCCCGAGGAACACGTACATGGAGCCACAGATGCGGTTCACCGAGTCGGCGATCTTGTCCAGGATGCTGCTGCCCCGGACGTGATCGGACAGCACAAGCTGCGGCCGGTGCTGATCGGGCGCCTGCCTGATTTCCTCGGCCTTCTCGTGTAGGTGGTGCAGCTCGTGCTCGATCGCTCGCCGGCCTTGTGCGTCGGTGGCCGGCTTCGGGTACTGCGGGGATGGGGCCGGCTGTACGGGGTCGACGTGCTCCTGGGTCGCTGTCACGACGCCTCCTGATCGGGGGGTGCTCAAGGTCCCTGGGCGGACCCTCGTCCTAGTGTGCGCATGCCGACCTGCCCTGCTGCACCGTTATGGTCGGAGCATGACTGTCTCGCTGGTTGTCAATGGCATGGATTCCGAAGTGCCCGGCGACGGCACGCAGACACTCCTCGACGCGCTCCGCGACGACCTTGGCGTTACTGGCCCCAAGCTCGGCTGCGGTGAAGGCGCCTGCGGCGCGTGCACGGTGCTCGTCGGCAGTCGGCCGGTGCAGGCGTGCCAGGTTCCGATTGCCGACGTCGCGGGCCAACGGATCACCACGGTCGAAGGTCTCGCTGAGGACGGCATCCTGCACCCGGTCCAGCAAGCCTGGCTCGAGCGAGGGGCCCTCCAGTGCGGCTACTGCACGCCGGGCTGGCTCACCGCGACGGCGGCACTGCTCGCCAGGGTGCCGCATCCCAGCGACGAGCGGATCGACGCCGAGCTCGCGGGCCACGCCTGCCGCTGCTGTACCTACCCGCGGATACGTCAGGCGGTCCACCGGGCCGCCGAGCTGATGGATCACCCCGAGCTGCTCGAGCCCGTGCCCGCGCCGGTCGTCGCCCCGCCCAGGCTGACGGTGCCGACAGAGTCGGCGGGGCCGACGGTGCCGACAGAGTCGGCGGGGCCGGGCCGACCGTTCGACCTCGCCCGCGAGCAGCCGGAATCGCTGTCGGCCGCGCTGCCGGAGGGCCTGCTGACCGTCGTCGCCGATCCTGGCGAGCCCGGCTTTAATGGCCCCGATGACGCGTGGGTGCACGTCGGTGCCGATGGCGTGATCACCGCGTTCACGGGCAAGGTCGAGGCCGGGCAGGGCACCAGGACGGCGCTGTCCTTGCTCGTGGCCGAGGAGCTGCGCGTGCCGGCGGACACAATCCGGCTGGTGATGGCCGATACCGATACCTCGCCCTTCGACCTCGGCACGTTCGGCAGCCGGTCCATGCCGCACGCGGCGCCGCCGCTGCGGGCCGCGGCCGCTGCCGCGCTGCGCACCCTCACGCGGGCCGCAGCAGATCGGTTCGGCCTGCCGGACAGCGACCTGACCGCGGCCGACGGCTGGATCGCCGGACCCGACGGCGCCCCGTCCGCGAGCTACGGCGATCTTGTGTCCGGCAGCCGGCGGGTGGAGCGGGTTCCGGCGAACGCACCGGTCACGCCAGCCACGTCCTGGCAGCGAGCGGCGGGCCAGCCGGCTCGCCCGGTTGCCGGGACGGACGCCGTGACGGGCCGCAAGCTGTTCCCGTCCGACCTGCGACTGCCCGGCATGCTGCACGGGCTCGTGCTGCACCCGCCGTCGGCCGGTGCCACGCTGCTGCGCGCGAGCGGGGCCGCCGCAGCGGCCATCGACGGTGTCACGGTTGTCGCCGACGGCGACTTCGTGGGCGTGACCGCGCCCGACCAGCGGACCGCACGGACCGCACTGGGCGCGGTCCAGGCCGAGTGGACGGAGCTCCCCGGACCGGGCCCGGCGGAGCTGGAGGACTATCTGCGAGCCCACCCCGTCGAGCTCGAGGGGCGATTCGGCGGATCCAGCGACGAGGCCGGGGATCCTGATCGGGCCCTCGCGGCCGCGCCCGTCCGGCTCGCCGCCACCTACCGGGCCGCCTACGTCGCGCACGTGCCGCTTGAGCCGCGGGCCGCCCTGGCCCGCTGGGACGGCAGCGAGCTGACCGTGTGGACGGCGACGTCGACCCCGTTCCGGGCCCGCGGCGAGCTGGCGGATGCGCTCGGCATCGATCCGGCCGGGGTGCGCGTGGTCGTGCCGGATTACGGTGGCGGGTTCGGCGGCAAGCACGGCTCGGCCGTCGCGCTCGAGGCCGCGCGGCTGGCCAGGGCCGTCGGCCGGCCGGTGCGCGTGCAGTGGAGTCGCCACGACGAGTTCACCGCCGGATACCTGCGGCCCGCAGCGATCATCGACGTCGCGAGCGGCGCGGACGCGGCGGGCACCCTGTCGGCCTGGTCGTTCGCGAACGTCAACTCCGGCTCGGCCGGGCTGCTGACCCCGTACCGGGTACCGCACCGCCGGCAGCGCTACCAGCCTGCGCGCTCGCCGCTCGCCCAGGGCTCGTACCGGGCGCTCGCCGCCACGGCCAACAACTTCGCCCGCGAGTCGCATCTCGACGAAGTCGCCGCCGCCGTCGGGGCCGACCCGGTGGAGTTCCGGCTGCGGCACCTCGACGACGAGCGGCTTCGGGCCGTGCTGGAGACCGCGGCCGCCGAGATCGGCTGGCCCGGAGACAGCGGGCCGCCGGGTAAACGGGCCGGAACCGGCATCGCACTCGGCTTCGAGAAAGGCGGGCGGGTCGCGACGGCCGCGCGTGTCGAGGTCGCCGGCGATGGCTCCGTACGACTCGTGCGGCTGATCACGGTCGCGGACTGCGGAGCGGTCGTCCACCCCGAGGGCCTCGCCAACCAGATCGAGGGGGCGGTCGCCATGGGCCTCGGGCCGGCCTTGTTCGAGCAGATCGACTTCACGGCCGGCCGGATCCTCAACGCGTCGATGTCCGATTACCGGGTGCCCCGGCTGGCCGACGTTCCTGCCGACATCAGGGTTGTCCTGATCGACCGGCCGGACCAGCCACTGGCCGGCGGCGGTGAGGCGCCGATCATCGCAGTGGCGCCCGCCATCGCGAATGCCATCGACCGGGCGTGCGGCGTGCGGCTCCGCTCGATGCCGCTAATCCCGGCTGGTCGGTTGCCGGGGTCTGCGACACTTCAATAGCGTCTCGTGTCCATTCCACGGGAGGTGCGCTGTGTGGCGGAAAAGGCGTAGCGTGCGGCGATTGGCCGGCGAGCTCGCCGAGGTGCGGGCCGAGCACGCCGAGCTCCGCCGCCGACTAGCGGCCTTCGAGATGATCGCCGCCGCCGCGGCGCCGCACGATCTTCCCGCGCCCGTGCCCCCGTCCCTGGTTGCCGCGGCGCGCGAGCTGCACGCCACCGAGGTGCCCGTTCGCCTCGAGGTGGCCGGATCCGAGGTAGTCGCCGTCGTCGAGGGGGCGGGCGATCCGCAGCAGTGGTGGGCTGCGATCTGCCGTCTGGCAGGTACGGAAGAGGCCAGCTCGTGATCCGCCTCCGGCACGAGTCGTTACCTCCGGGCCTGAGCGCGCTCGTTCGCCGCCGGGCCGACGGAGACCTGATTGTCGTCGTGTCCGCCGCGCTCAGCGCCGGCCGCCAGCGCGCTGCCGTCCGGTCGGGGCTGCGGGCAATGCAGCCGGCCGGCCGGCGCGCCGGCTCGCTGCCCGTGCCTGCCCTCATCATGCTGGCGCTGGCCGGGACCTGGCTGCGCGCCATCGGCCGACTGATCCGCCCGCACCCGGTCGCGACGATGGCCGTTGCGACCACGGCAACGGCGGCGGCTGTTGTGTTCGCCGTGGCGCCGCACGTGCATCGTCCTGCGATCGCCGGCCAGAACCCTGGAGGGGCGGTGCAGGAACCGAGGTCGACGCCCAGCCCGCGTGTCCGCAGCGGCGCCACTCCCTCAGCCTCTGCAGTCGCGCAGCCAACGCCATCGGCGATACCCGTGGCTGCGCGCTCCACGACCGGGGCTACCGCGCCGCTGCCCGCTGCGTCGCAGGCTTCCCCCGCAACATCCGCACAGCAGCCCGCGTCGACGCCCACCGCCACGCCCGCGCCGACTGGAACGGGCGGCAGCAGCGGCATCTGCCTGGCGGTCCTCGGTATCTGGATCTGCCTGTAGGGCCGGCCAGGCTCGTCAGGCGCGGCGCTGCACCGGCTCGGCGGTGCCGTCATCGCCCTCGCGCCAGGTCCGCGCGAGTGCGATGAGACCGCGCACCACGTCCGGCGGCAATCCGGGCGTGTTGGCGAGGTGGCGGAGCGTCGGATCGGAGTACTGGCCGTCCTCCGAGGCGGCGGTCAGGATCGGCTCGCCACCCGCCAGGATCCGGCGGCAGGACCCGGGCGACCAGCCGAGCTCGTTCTCGATCACGCCGAGGGTGCTCGCTGACACGCGGTGCCCGTTCTCCAGCTTGCCGAGCGTGCGGTCGGTGACACCGGTCGCAGCGGCCAGCGCACGCCGCTCGCGCATGCCGAGCTCCACTCGGCGTGAAACCACGTAGTCGGCAAGCCGACGCCAGTCATCCCCGGGCATGAGAACATCCTGCCCGAAGAGACCAGAAGATTCCAGTCATATCTCTTGACTTATCTTCCGGTTCTTTCCTACAGTGACAGGACAGGCCAGGTCGCCGGGAGAAACGGCAGACCGCGTGTATGGAGCGTCCATGTGCGACACCGAACAGGAGGCCCAGACCGGGCCACCGGCGGAGTGTCAGCTGCATGAGGCATATTACAGTCAGCTGGTCCGGCTGGCAGCGCTCCTTACCGGCGATCCGGACGCTGCTGAGGAGGTGGCCTGCGCCGCAATCGCGGCACTGCCCTTGTCTCTCGCGCCGGGCGGCGCGCCTAGCGACGATGTGACTCGCTACCTGCACCGCCAGGTTCTGATCCGATGCCGGCACACCAGGCCGCGCCAGCCAGGCACGCCGGACTTCGCGGGGCTGCCTGTGGTCCGGGCGTTGCAGGCGCTGCCGCCCTACGGTCGCGAGGCAGTCGTCCTCATGCACTATCTCGACCTCAGCCGACCGCAGGCCGCGATCGTCGCCGGGGTGAGCGAGGCGGTGCTGCAGAAGCGGCTCGGCCGGGCCATGCAGATGCTGCATGTTCGGCTGCCGCCAGGATGACCTGCTCAGCGCCGGCATTCACAGCACCTTGCCGGGATTCATGATCCCGGCCGGATCGAGCGCCTTCTTGATGGCGTGATGCACGGCCATCGAGGTCGGCCCGAGCTCGGCTGCCAGCCACCGGCGCTTGATCATCCCGACGCCGTGCTCTCCCGTCAGCGTGCCGCCCAGCTCAAGCGCTTCGCGGAAGATCTCGTCCGCCGCTGACCACACGTCCGCGGGTACCTCCGGCAGTCCACGGTCGAACACGAACAGCGGGTGCAGGTTCCCGTCCCCCGCGTGGGCCACCGTCGCGATGAACACCCCGTGCCGCTGCGCCGCTCGCTCGATCCTGCCGACCATCTCGGGCAGCGCGCTCCTCGGCACGCAGACGTCTTCGGTCAGCGTGGCACCCAGCCGCTCGAGCGCCGGGTAGGCCATCCGGCGCAGCTCGAGCAGCTGCCGCGACTCAGCCTCCGAGGCGGACATGTCGGCTGTCTCCGCCCCTTCGCGCTGGCAGATCGCCAGCATGGCGGCGGCGCCCCGGTCGGCCTCGTCGCCATCATCCTGGGCGATCAGCAGCGCCTCGACCCCGCCAAACCCGGCGTTCTTCCAGTCATCGATGGCCCGCAGGGTCGCCGCGTCCATGAGCTCGAGCATGCTGGGCCGCAGGCGCGCTGCCAGGATGGCCGACACTGCGCCGGCCGCAGCGCCGAAGCTGGCAAAGCTCGCCGCGACCGTGCGCGGATAGCGGACCGGCCGCGGCCGCAGGCGCAGGGTGGCCGAGGTGATCACGCCGAGCGTGCCCTCCGAGCCGACGAACAGGCCAGTCAGGTCGTAGCCGGTGACGCCCTTCACGGTCCGCCGCCCGGTTTGCAGCACCGGGCCGCCCGCGAGCACGACCTCCAGGCCGAGGGCAGAGTCGCGGGTGACGCCGTACTTCACGCAGCGCAGGCCGCCGGCGTTCGTCGCCAAATTGCCGCCGATCGTGGAGATCTCAGTCGAACTCGGATCCGGCGCATACATCAGCCCATGGGCGGCTGCGGCGCGGTCGAGGTCGGCGTTCAGGACGCCTGCTTCGGCCACTGCTATCTCATTGACCGGGTCCAGCTCGCGGATCGCCGTCATCTGAGCCGTGGACAGCACCAGGCAGCCGTCGGTCGCGGTAGCCCCGCCCGCCAGGCTGGTACCGGCACCGCGGGGTACCACAGGAACCCAGTGCTGCTGCGCCCAGGTCAGCGCGGCCGCGACGTCCTGTGTCGTGCGGGCCAGCACGACGCAGCAGGGCTGACCGGCTGTCACCGCGGGCGTCTCGTCTCGCCGGTAGGCCGCCATGACGTCTGGATCGGTGATGACAGCCGCGTCCGGGAGGGCCGAGCGCAGCTGGCTGAGGGCGTCGTTCATGGAGTTTGTCCTTCCGGCTGCGGCCCATTATCAGGCTGCCAGCAACTGCGCTCCCCGTTCCCGTCCTGACCGGGGCTGATCGCGACGGGTGCCGGATGAAAACGTCGGGCCAAGCGCTCCCCGGTCCCTGTCATCGACCTCGCGCCGTGGCGCGCCGGCGATGAAGGCTAGCCCTAGCGCTCCAGCCACGCCGAGGCCAGCAGCGAGCCGTCGCTCATCAGCCAGATGGCTGCCTCCCGGTCGCGCCGGTCGGTGACCAGAATCGGAGTGCAGTCCGGCATGATC
>DASQIW010000139.1:0-15623 GCA_035631375.1 Streptosporangiaceae bacterium | reverse complement strand
GTCGCCCTGGTGCTGCACATGGCGATGCTGGTCGTCTTCATCGCGCTGACCGGCGGCTCGCCGAGCACGTCGTTCCGGCCGCCGACATGGTCTTATTTCGCCCTGATCGCGATCGCCGCGGTCGCCCTTGCGGTGCTGGCGGTGCCGGCCGGCCGTCGGCTGGTTCGCTCTCGAGTAGTGCCAACGCTCGGCCAGGTCATTCCGCGCCTGCTGGACATCGCGCAGCGGCCCGCCAAGCTAGCTGAGGGCATCGGCGGAGCGACGCTCGTCACCTTCGGCTACATCCTCTGCCTGGAGGCGTCGGTCGTGGCGGTGGGCGCTCACGCGGCGTTCGCCGCCGTCGCGGTCGTGTTCCTGACCGGGCAGGCGGTCGGCTCGGTGGTGCCGACCCCTGGTGGCCTTGGCGCGGTCGAGATCGCCATGTCCGGCCTGCTCACCACGATCGCGCACGTGCCGACCGCCTTCGCAGTCAGCGCCGTGCTGCTGTTCCGGCTGGTCAGCTTCTGGCTGCCGGTCCCATTCGGCTGGGCCGCGTTGAACTACCTGCAGCGGCACGACGCGCTCTAGCCGCCGGGCGGCTCACCGCCCGCGCCGAGGGACAGGGTACTGCTCACCTCGTACACGATCGCGTTCCTTGACATCGCCAGGGACTGCGCGGCGAAGACCAGGCCGCCGAGGATTACCACCGTGCCGGCGAGCACCAGCGCCAGCGCAGCGAGCGCCACCGCGGCGGAGTGCCCGGTCACCGCGATACCGATCGCGACCACGCTCACCACCAGCAGGGCCAGCCCTCCGAAGATCAGCAGGATCGCATAGTGAATGAGCAGGTGGCGTCGCAGCAGCAGCGGCAGCTGACGGCGGATCTCGGTCACCCGCTCGGCATCGCCGGCCGGAAGTTGCGGACGCAGCATTCCGTCGGGCCCGGTGACGATACGCCGGAACTCCAGATCCAGATCGCGCATCCGGTCATTGACAGCGCCGTACATCGTGAGCAGGCCATTAGACAGGATGGCGCCGGAGGTGATGAGCACCACCGGTGCCACCATCGCGGTGACGGCAGAGATCGCGCTCAGCTGCACGCCCGCTTTCCTTCCCCTGCAGCGGGGCCGGTGCACCTGGCCGCTGGCGGCCCGGTCAGCCGAGCCGGGCGACCGCGAGCGCGGCGGCGAGCAGCACGACGCTCCACGACATGGCGCGCAGCGCCCGCTCGAGTGGCTCCAGCATCCGTCCGGCAGTGAGCGCCAGCTCCTCGCCGTCGGCCAGGGTGATCTGGCCGGTTACGCTCGTCGACTTGCGCCGCACCAGCCGGGCCGGAGTGCTGAGGCTGCGCTGGGCAGCTGACAGGCCGAACGCCGCCGCGGCGGCCAGCACTGACCCCGCCGAAAGCGTGCCGGTCTGCGCCACGTAGGACGTCAGCAGGGGGAACGAGCCCCACGCCGCGGCGAAGCCCGCGTCGGTGTGGACGATCCCGCCGAGCAGCTCCGCGTTGTACGCGACGACCAGCACGGGCCCGACAACGAGAAACGGGATGAGCACCCAGCCGACCCGGAGCACGCCAGCCACCCCGAGGCCCAGCGCGCCGGCGAGCCCGAGTACGGCGACCGCCAGCAGGACGGAACCAGGGATCTGCGTCCGCAGCGGCCGGCCGTGGTACTCATCCAGTGCGTGGGCGGCCAGCCCGACCGCGAGGAAGAAGGCGATCAGGGCTGCGATCAGCGGCTGCAGGGTGACGTGTGGTGCTAAGGCCGCGCCCATGACCACGTAGGACAGGTGCCACGCGGTGTAGGGCGGGTGCAGCAGCGTCCACCAGTCACGCCACGGCCCCGGCCGGGCCGCGTAGTAGGCGGGACGACCGGCCGCAAGCGACCCCGTTCCCTCTTTCTCAGGGGTTACGGAAGGCTCACCCACTCGCCCGGGTTCCCCACATGACCAGGCCCCCGCCGAGGCTCATGACCGCGTACCCGACGTCGCGCAGCCCGGCCTGCTCCCACGCGCGCACCGTCCAGTCGATCGGATAGCGGCGATAGTGGCCGGAAATGCTCGGGCCGAGGAAGCGGCCCACGGCGTACCACTGCCGGCCGCCGCTGATCAGCCCGCCGAGCGGCAGTACGAGCCGCGTGTAGCCGTGCCACCAGAACCGCCAGAACGCCGACGGTGGCAGGTTGAACTCCAGGCTCGCGACCGTGCCGCCGGGCCGCACGACCCTGGCCAGCTCGGCCAGAGTGGCCTGCGGGTCCTCGACGTAGCGAAGCAGGTAGGTGAAGGTGAGGGCGTCCACCGAGGCGTCCGCAAAGGGCAGCTGCTCTCCCCGGGCGTTCAGGAGGGTAACGTGGCCGTCCGCCCCCGCGGCCGCCACGTTCCGCGCGGCCGTCGCGAGCATCTGGGGCGTCAGGTCCACGCCGATGACCCGTGCGCCGGTCCGGTTGGCAATCTGCAGACTGACTCCGGCGGTGCCCGCCGCTACGTCCACGATCGTTCCAGTGCTGCCAGCCTGGACTAACCGGTCGACCATGGCCCGCCGCCAGCGGCCGTTCTGGCCGAAGGACAGCAGCTCAGCGAGGCGGTCGTAGCGCGCCGGGAGCGGGGCGAACAACTGCTGCGCGAAGCTGTTCCGGTGGTCGAGCGCGGAAATCTGCACGGTATCTCCTCGGTGGCCCCATGATCACCGTACGCCAGGAGCGGAGTCCGTTGCTTGGTTCGCGCGCCCGAAGTTGCCGCTACCTGCACCCGAGCGGGAGTGCGACGCCGCTGCAGACCGACTGACATACGCTCCCATGACTGGTGCCGTGCAGGCTGCGGGGATACCCGCGACAACCGTGCTGGAGGTGGCTCGTGCCGGACGTGCTGTGCGACCAAGGCGACGACGGCGTGGCCGTTGTGACGCTGAACCGCCCGGACCGGCGCAACGCGCTGTCGGCGGAGCTGCTGTCTGCGCTCCGAGCGACGGTGGCCGAGCTGGATGCGAGCCCAGACGTGCGGGCGATCGTGCTGACCGGCGCCGACCCGGCATTCTGCGCCGGGCTGGACCTGACTGAGCTCGGCGAGCCGGGTTCTGCGCTGGGCGCAGCGGGGTCCGGCCCTGTGCTACCCCCGCTATCGACCGTGCTTGTCGGCGCGGTGAACGGCGCGGCCGTGACCGGGGGCCTGGAGCTGGCACTCGCGTGCGATTTCCTCATTGCGTCGGAGCGAGCCCGGTTCGCCGACACCCATGCACGCGTGGGGATCATGCCTGGCTGGGGGCTGTCCTACGCCCTGCCGGAAGCCGTCGGACTGCGCCGGGCACGGCAGATGAGCGCGACCGGCAACTTCGTCGGCGCCCGCACGGCGCTGGCGTGGGGCCTGGTCAACGACGTCGTTCCGCACGAGGATCTGCTGGACGTCACGCACCGGCTGGCTGCCGATGTGGCCTCCAACGATCCGGCGGCTGTCCAGGCGATCCTCGCGACATACCGCGCTCAGGTGATCGGATCGGAGGCGGCCGGCATCGAGCACGCGGCGCGGGCCCGCTGGCACACAGCGGGCATCGACCGTGCCGAGGTCGCGCGGCGCCGGGCAGCGGTCATCGCGCGGGGTCGCTCGCAGGCGCCATGATGTCGGCCGTGAACGTGTCCAGCCGGGCGATCGCTGGCTCGATGTTGGCGAGCATGCGCGCAAGCGCTGACTTCATCTGCGGGTCATCGAGGTAGTCGCGGAGGCTGCTGATGGCGTTGAGCCGCGACCGTTGCATCCAGGAAGACAGGTCACGGTCGGCAGCCCAGGCGAGCTCGGCGCGCTGGGCGGTGCAGGTCACCGGGATCCAGTCGAGGGCCGAGTCCGGATAGCGATTCGCCGGGCAGACCCGGTTCTTCTCTGTGTCGTCGCGCCGGGTCGCTTCGACGTAGCCGGTGAGCGCGGCGCTGAAGACGGGCTGACAGGCCCGGATCTGCTGCAGCGTGACCTGGCCGTCGGCGAACACCGGCCGGCCGGGCGCGAGGCGCAATCCTGGTGCCGAGCAATCCACGTGAACCTGCCCGCGGTCAGTCGGGATCGATCCACCCGCGAGCTGGATACGGTCAGGCGCGAGGTGCGTGACCCGTCCGAGGCGAATGACGTTCTCGATGCTCCGTAGGCGCGCAAGCTCGGCATCGCTCACGGTCGCGCACCGGTACGTCGTCGGCTGGACGCTCGGGTCGATGCGGATGAGCTGCCCGCAGGCCTCGAGCCGCCGGAACAGGTCACTGATGTCGTCGGCCTGAGCCGCGGCCTCGAGGTAGAGCGACACCCCTTCGATCAGGCGCGGCACAAGCGCGAGCGGCTGCTGGTACGCCCGGTCCAGTAGCCAGGGATCGCGTGGCCTGATCCAGCGGATCGCCGCCGGCGGCACGCCTTCCTCGAGCAGCCAGAGGCACGCGTCGATCGCGGTCTTGCCGCCGCCGATAATCGTGAACCCGCTGGGCGAGCGGCCCTGCTTGACGAGATCATTCACCGGAATCAGCTGCACACCCGGCTCGGTGTCAAACGGCGGGACATGGGTCGCCGGGATTGAAGGCTCGAGGTAGCGCGCGTCCACCACCCGCTGCCGCACCCGGACCGTCGTCGATTCGCCGGTCAGCAACGACGTGAACCGGTGTTCGCCCCGCGTGTCGCTGACGCACTCAGACATGCCGAAGAACCGGACCCGGCCTGACGCAAGCAGCTGCTCATCGAGTACCTGCTGGTAGTAACTGCAGATCTCGGCCGCCGTTGCCCTCGGGTAGTAGCCGGCATTCGGGCCGTTCTGGTCGATCGTGTCGCTGCCCAGGCTCCTGGAGTTGACGCCGTAGAGCGCGGACGGCCCGTGCAGGCGCACGAACGGGTACGCGTCGTTCCAGTGGCCACCAGGCCGATGGCGCCTGTCCACCATCACCACATCGGCGTCGCAGGCCGTAACCAGCGCGTCGACAAACGCCATGCCCGCGGCGCCCGCGCCGACGACGAGATAATCGGTCTCAATCCCCCCCACGGCCAGATGCTACCGTCTGCGATGCTTGCCGCATGGAGCAGCGGATAAGCCTGGTGACGCTCGGAGTGTCAGACCTCGGCCGTGCCCGGTCCTTCTACGAGGCCCTGGGCTGGAGCGGCGCCGCGCAGGCAGACGACGAGGTCTGCTTCTTCCAGGCGGGCGCGATGGTCTTCGGCTTGTGGACCGCGCTGGGCGGCCATGGTGCGCCTGGCATCGAGCTGGCGCACAACGTGCGCTCGCCTGAAGAGGTCGGCGTCGTGCTTGCCGAGGCGGTGCGGGCCGGTGGCACGATCGTCCGTCCTGCGGCCCCGGCGGACTGGGGCGGCACGACCGGAGCCTTCGCCGATCCTGACGGCTACGTGTGGGAGGTCGCGCACAACCCAGACTGGGTTATCGGCGACGACGGGAGCATCACGATCTGAGCACCGGCCCGTGCAGTGGCAGACTCGGGCCATGACTTATGTGGCGGAAGCAGACAGGTATGACGGCCGGATGCCGTATCGCCGGAGCGGGCGGAGCGGGCTGAAGCTGCCCGAGATCTCTCTCGGGCTCTGGCAGAACTTCGGTTTCGAGACGCCGCTGGATACCCAGCGGGCGATCATCTTGCGTGCGTTCGACCTCGGCGTGACCCACTTCGACCTGGCCAACAACTACGGCGGCGGCAGGCTGGCCACCTCCGACGATCCGCTGGCCCGCCTTCAGACCGGATCGCCGTACGGATCGGCGGAGGCTAACTTCGGCGAGATCCTGCGCAGGGACTTGCGCCCGTACCGGAACGAGCTGGTCATCTCCACGAAGGCTGGCTACGACATGTGGCCAGGTCCCTACGGCGAGTGGGGCTCACGCAAGTACATGCTCGCCAGCCTGGACGCCTCGCTCGCCCGCATGGGCCTGGACTACGTCGACATCTTCTACAGCCACCGGTTTGACCCGGAGACGCCGCTGGAGGAGACCATGGGCGCGCTCGACACCGCCGTCCGCTCCGGCCGGGCTCTCTACGCGGGGATCTCGTCCTACTCGGCCGAGCGGACGAGGGAGGCGGCGGCCATCATGCGTCAGCTCGGCACGCCGCTGCTCATCCACCAGCCGTCGTACTCGATGCTCAACCGGTGGATCGAGGGCGGGCTGCTCGACGTCCTCGGCGACGAGGGCATCGGGTGCATCGCCTTCTCACCGCTGGCTCAGGGCCTGCTGACCAGCAGATACCTCACCGGGATCCCGGCCGGGTCGCGGGCCAGCCGGGCCGGCACGCTGTCAGCGGACCAGATCAGCGAGCAGAATCTCGGCCACGTCAGGGCGCTCGGCGAGATCGCTGCCGCCAGGGGCCAGTCCCTGGCGCAATTCGCGCTGTCCTGGGTCTTGCGCGACGCACGCGTCACCTCGGCGCTGATTGGCGCCAGCAGTGTCGACCAGCTCGAGGAGAACCTCGCCGCGGCTGGCCGGTCGTCCTTCACCGCCGACGAGCTGGCCGCCATCGACAAACAGGCCGTCGAGGCCGGCATCAACATCTGGGCAACCTCCAGCGAGGACTGACCGGCGGCCGTGCGGATCACCATCAGGGTCCGGCCGGGGTCGGCGCGCCAGGCGGTCGGCGGCTCCCACGACGGCGCCCTCGTCGTCCGGGTCAGCGCCCAGGCCGTTGACGGCCGCGCCACCGCGGCAGCGCTGGCGGCGATCGCGGCCGCATTCGGCGTCCGTCCGCACGCGGTTCGCCTGGTGACCGGTGCGACGAGCCGGACCAAGGTCGTCGAGGTCGATGGCGCGGACCCAGCTGCACTCGAGCGCCTGCTCGCCGGTCCGGGGTGACACCATGGCAGAAATGGACCAGCGGGGAGTAACGGACGAGCTTCGGCGCACGGTCGCTAACTTCGACGCTGCCACGGCCAGGGAGATCAGCTCCCGCGCGCGGTTCCTTGCCGAACTCGACCGGCTGAGCGACCCTTTCGACCGGCACGCGGACCCGGTGCACGTCACGGGCTCGGCCATCGTGGTCGGCCCGCGCGGCACGGTGCTGCACTGGCACAAGCGCATCGGCGGCTGGCTGCAGCCAGGCGGCCACGTCGACCCGGGCGAGACGCCGTCGCAGGCAGCGCTGCGCGAGGCGCAGGAGGAGACCGGCTTGCGGGTGCGCCATCCGGAGGGAGGACCTCGGCTTGTCCATCTCGACGTGCATCCCGCCGGCCAGCACGTCCACCTCGACCTCCGGTACCTGCTGATTGGCGACGATGTGGAACCCGCCCCGCCACCGGGGGAAAGTCAGGATGTGCGCTGGTTCACTCTGGCTGAAGCGATCGCCGTCGCGGACGCAGCCCTGGTGGAGGGGCTACGCCGCGTCGCGGATGGCCGCTCATGATTCGCCATGAGTCGCAGTGGAGGAGACAGGATGGCTGGCTTCGTCCTCGGCCCTAACGAGGGCCGCGCCTATGGCTTCCACGGCTCGACCGTGGTGATGAAAGCGACGGGAGCGACGACACTGGGCCAGCTGGCGGTCATGGAGTCGACGTACCCGGCCGGCCTGTCGGTGCACGAGCACGTGCACGACGGAGAAGACGAGATGTTCTACGTGCTGGCGGGAGAGGTCAGCCTGACCTGTGAGGCCGATAGCTGGATCGCCGGGCCTGGGAGCTTCGTCTTCGTGCCACGCGACTGCCGGCACGGCTTCGTTGTCACCAGCGCCGCGCCAGCGACGGCACTCGTGATCACCGGACCGCCGCGGCTCGACCAGCAGATCGTCAACCGGGCCGAACCTCCGGTGACGAGCTAACCGACACTGAGGACGGCGAGCAGCACCAGTGCCATCGTCGTGGCCGCCAGAGCGCCATGCGCCGCGATCGTCAGCACGGGAGCTCGTGCGCCGGGCAGCGTCAGACTGGCCACGCTCGCCTCGGCGCTCGCGCTCGCTGAAGCGCCGTACGCTACGGGCGGGTCCGCGAGCAGCGTGGCCATGCCCAGCCCGGCTATCAGCCAGGTCAAGGCCACATCGAGCCACCCGACCAGGGGCGAGCCCGTCAGCAGGAAGACGACCCACAGGGCCAGTCCGGCGGTGGCCATGCCGGCGTGGCTAGCCGGGACCCAGAACGGTGCGGGCGGGGCCCCGACTAGTCGTCGGCCGCGGCCCAGACGTCGCGCCAGCAGCCACGCGCCGGGAATCGCCGCCGCCAGCCACGCGGCCAGCGCCGCGAAGCGGGCCGGCACTGTCGAGCGCACTGGGCCGGGCGCGGCGACCGCCGGCGCGGGCCGTGCAGGACGGACTTGCCGTACGAGGCTTCCGAGGTAGCGGCTGTCCGCAACCGCCTGATGCCGCGCGGCAGCCTTGTGCAGCGGCCCGACGACAGTCCGGAGTGCCCGCACAACGGCCTCGTTGACCTGCTCAGGCGCGAGGCCGGCGCAGGCGGGCGGCATGCCATGAACGACGACGTGCTGCTGGAGCGCGCGTACGGCGAAGGCATAGCAGGACGGCGTGCTGGCTGGCGGCGCAGGCGATGCTCCCCGCACGTAAGTGGCAGCAGTCGCCGGGCCCGCCACGGACAGGCAGGCCACGCATGTCAGCGCGGCGAGGGCTATCGCTACGGCGGCCAGTCGGGTGACACGCACCACGCCATCCTCGCTGATCGCGGGTCGAAGATCACGCGCATGGCGTGGGTCTGCGGTTGCTGTCGTTTGACAAGCACGGGCCGGGGCAGTCTGGCGCTGCCACGCAACCCCACCGGCGTGCAGTCTCGCGCAGACTAGCTGTGCGGCCCCGGCACCTCGAGAGGCGCCGGGCCGCGCGGGCCCGCCGTGCAGTGGCGGTGCTTGATGGGCAGGACGGTGACGCTAGTGCGAGAAGTGACGCAGCCACGCCTCCTGGGCGGCCGCTATGAGCTCGATGGCATTGTCGGCCGGGGCGGCATGGCCGAGGTTTTCCGGGCGCGTGATATCCGCCTGGACCGTATCGTCGGCGTTAAGACGCTGCGCAACGACCTCGTTCACGACCAGACGCTCCAGGCTCGCTTCCGGCGCGAAGCGCAGTCCGCCGCCTCCCTGAACCACCCGTCCATCGTGGCTGTCTATGACACCGGCGAGGACACGGTCGGCGGCGCGGCGGTGCCGTACATCGTGATGGAGTTCGTCGAGGGCCGGACGCTGCGCCAACTGCTCAACGACGAAGGAACGCTGCTGCCGGAGCAGGCGCTGCACATGACCGACGGTGTGTTGACGGCGCTGGACTACAGCCATCGCAACGGCATCGTGCACCGCGACATCAAGCCGGGCAACGCCATGTTGACCCGGTCCGGAGACGTGAAGGTGATGGACTTCGGCCTCGCCAGGGCAGTGGCCGATCCGCAGATGAGGATCACGAAGACCGCGCAGGTGATGGGGACCGCCCACTACATGTCGCCTGAGCAGGCAACCGGTGAGCGGGTCGATGCCCGCAGCGACCTCTATTCCACCGGCTGCCTGCTGTACGAGCTGCTCACCGGCCGGCCGCCGTTCACCGGCGAGTCTCCAGTGGCCATCGCCTACCAGCATGTCAAGGAAGATCCGGTGCCGCCGTCACGAGTCGACCCCGCGGTACCGGGCTGGGCCGACGCCATCGTGCTCAAGGCACTGCAGAAAGTCCCAGACCAGCGGTACCAGTCGGCACCCGAGATGCGCAACGACATCCAGCGAGCGCTTGCTGGTGCCCCAGTGGCTGCGCAAGCGCGGCGGGCCTGGCCATGGGTCACGCTCGCCGCCGTCGTCGTCATGCTCGCGACGGCAATCCTGGGCGTGGGGTTCCTGACGACAAGCAAGAGCGGGGTAGGCGTGCCCAGCGTGACGGGGATGTCCCTGGTTAAGGCGGAGAAGACGATCAAGGCCGCCGGACTGCGGGTCGGCAGGGTTTCCTACTCGCGGTCTGCGTCGGTAACGAGGACTGACGTGATCTCGACGAAACCGTCGCATGGGATGCAGGCGCCGAAGGGCTCCGCTGTCGATCTAGTCGTCTCGACGGGGCCTGGGCCGGCCGCCAGTGATCGCCACGCTCGGCACCGCCACTCACCGAGCCCGACACCAACTGCACGGTCATCGCCGGGTAGAAGATCGCCGGCGGCCGGCTCGCCTTCGTCGGCTCCGTCACCGCCTCGTCCTAGCCCGAGTGCCAGCTGCGTTGTGAACATTCTCGGGATCTGCGTCTGAGCCTGTGAGAGGTGCTAGTCGTCGCCACTGAGTGGCAGCGTGATCGTGAAGATGGTCTCGCCCGGACGACTAGTCACGCTGGCGGTGCCGCCGTGCGCAGTGGTCACGGCGTGCACGATGGATAGGCCCAGTCCGCTGCTGCCGGCCACCCGCGACCGGGAGGAATCTCCGCGCACGAAGCGTTCGAACACCTCCGGAAGCAGCTCGCGCGGGATGCCCGGGCCGTTATCGGTGACGGTAATCGCGGCCGTGCTCGTTGCCGGTCTTGTGGCGAGCGCCATGGTCACCTCCGTCCCGGCTGGGGTGTGCCGGGCGGCATTGCTCAGCAAGTTCGCCAGCACCTGGCGTAGCCGTTGCTCGTCACCGTTTATCGTGACCGGTTCGTCGGGCAGCTCGAGCTGCCAGCGATGGTCGCCGGCCGCGGCCCGTGCGTCGCTCGCTGCGTCGATGATCAGCCGGGTCAGGTCCACCGGGTCGCTGGCCAGCGGGCGGCCAGCGTCGAGCCGGGCCAGTAGGAGCAGCTCATCGACCAGCTCGCCCATCCGCACGGCCTCGGACTCGACCCGGCCGAGCGCCAGCGCGACCTCGTCCGGCAGGGTGCCGCCCCGTCTGCGGGCTAGCTCGGCGTACCCGCGGATTGCCGCGAGCGGAGTGCGAAGTTCATGACTCGCGTCCGCGGCAAAAGTGCGAAGGCGTGTCTCGCTCGCCTCGCGCCGGGCGAGCGCTGCCTCCACGTGGCCGAGCATCCGGTTGAACGCGGCCCCGACCTGGCCGACCTCGCTCGTCGGGTTAGCGTCAGGCACCCGCTCCGGCAGGCTGACTTCGCCGCTGCCGAGCGGCAGCTGGGTGACCCTGGTAGCTGTCGCGGCCACCCGCCGCAGCGGCCGTAGCGAGAACCGAACCCAGGCCGTGCCGACCAGGCCGGTCACGACGAGCGCGGCCAGGAACACCGCCAGTTCTGCCATGGCGACCTGCTGCAACGTATGCGTGACCGGTCCGAGCGGCAGCCCGGTCACGATAATCCCGGCGCTCGTCCTGCTGGCCGTCATCCTGTATTCGCCATAGGAGGTGAGGTCGACGGAGATAAACCGGCCGAGCGGGACGCTCGCTATATCGGCCCGGTCAGCCGCGGACAACTGGCAGCCGCCGTCCGTGCCGGCGAGGTAGGCGTCTGTGACAACCAGTGGCTGCGTAATCACGGCGGTGAAGGCCGCCGACGCCTGCTGTTGTGCGCACTCGTCGGGTGGGCTGCCGGGCGGCGGCACGTCGAGCCCGGCTTGGTGATCGTGATCGGGCGCCGGACTGTAGCACCCGGCGTAGCGCATGTTGGCCGAGGTGAGCTGGGTGTCGAGCTGACTGATCAGCACGCTGCGCAGATGCGTGTAGGTCACCGCGCCGACCGTCGCGCAGGAGAGCGCGAGCAGGGCGAGCAGGCCCCCGATCAGCCGGGCACGCAGCGTCCGGCCCACCAGCCACTGGCGCGCGCGCCGGGCATGGTTCGCGAGCAGCATCACGCTCAGCCCGGCGGCCTGAGCACGTACCCGACACCGCGGACGGTGTGGATGAGCGGCTCACGACCCGCGTCGATCTTCTTCCGGAGATAGCTGATGTACAGCTCGACCACGTGCGCCTGGCCGCCGAAGTCGTAGTTCCACACGCGGTCCAGGATCTGGGCCTTCGACAGAACCCGGCGCGGGTTGCGCATCAGGAACCTCAGCAGTTCGAACTCGGTCGCAGTCAGTTCGATCAGCTCGCCGTTGCGTCGCACCTCCCATGCGTCTTCGTCCATGGTCAGGTCCGCGACGGTGATCTCGGTGCCGCCGCCAGCGCGCGCCATCCCGGCCCGGCGCAACAGGCCGCGCAGCCTGGCGATAACTTCCTCCAGACTGAACGGCTTGGTGACGTAGTCGTCCCCGCCAGCCGTGATGCCGGCGACCCGGTCCTGCACTGAATCGCGGGCAGTCAGGAACAGGACGCAGACGTGCGGCAGGATCGCTCGTACCTTGCGCAGCACCTCGAGCCCGTCGAAATCAGGCAGCATGATGTCCAGGATGATCGCGTCCGGCTGGAAGTCGCGGGCGGTGCGCACGGCCGATGCACCATCCGCTGCGGTGCGGATAGCCCAGCCCTCGTAGCGCAGCACGCTGGCGAGCAGGTCGGCCAGGCTGGGCTCGTCGTCAACGACGAGTACCCGGACGGGGCTGCCGTCCACATGGCGCAGGCCGTCAGCGTCCACGATGACTGGTTCTATGACTGACATCATGTCCGCAGCCTGGCCGGCACCGCCCGGACCATCCTCTAGGGCCGCTCTAAGTTTCCTCTGAATTCGTGATCTCGGGCCCTGAGTGGCGGCCACCTGCACCATCAGGCGCCCATGGAGGCCGGGCTCTATCGTGGCGCCGTGACGCATCTGGGCTTGGTAGCGATCGTGGTCAGGGATTACGACCCGGCGATCAACTTCTTCGTGGACAGCCTGGGCTTCGAGCTCGTCGAGGACAGTCCCTCGCTGACCAACGACGGCCGGCCCAAGCGGTGGGTCGTGGTGCGTCCGCCGGGCGGGACGACCGGTCTGCTGCTCGCGCGGGCTGACAACGAGGAACAGGTCGCTGTTGTCGGCAGGCAAACGGCCGGCCGGGTGGGGTTCTTCCTGCATGTGGAAGACTTCGCGGCCGCTTACTCGCGAATGCAGTCGGCGGGTGTTGAGTTCGTGCGGGCACCGCGAAGCGAGCCCTACGGGCAGGTCGCGGTCTTTGTCGACATCGCCGGCAACAAGTGGGACCTCATCGGCCCGGGCAGCCCCGGCTGACGGCCGGGGCTCACGTTCGTGGTGGTGCCAACCCGTTGGTTATTTAGTCCCGCTAGGTAGGTCATCGTCACTTCGTCCACCGAGGCTCGCAATCCTGGGGCCGCCACACCGCCGAGCAAGTCACGGCAACCAGTTAGCGTCTAGATGGAGCGCAAGAAGCGGACGGAGGGGTCGTGGCAGAAAGCGATGTTCCGCTCAACGACCAGGTCGCGGCTATCGTCAGGGGCGCCCGGCTCCGGCTGACCAGCTTTCAGGAACGCGCGCACATTCTGACCGCCGTGCTGAGCGCGCACGACCGTTACGACGATGTGATCGCCACAATGAGGGCGAGCGAGTCCGCAGACGAGGGCAGGCAGCGCGTCGCCGAACTGCTCGGGCTCGACCACGCGCAGGCCACGGCCGTCACAGGGATAACGACAGGGATGCTCCCTCAGCGGGAGCATCGTCGGATGATTGCGGATTATGACAGTGCAGTGGCGTCGATAGCTGACCTTGAGTCACTGCTCGCTTCGCCCGAGCGTCAGCGCGACCTCGTTGGAACGGAGCGCGGCAGCTACCTCGCCAGGTACGCAGCCGAGTAAAGCAGCCGACGCCACGATTGTATGCACGCCGTTCAGGCAGCGGTCGGTGGTGCGTGGCTGTGCAGGGTGCGCTGACGGTCGGGGCTTACTGCCGTGGTGGTGACAACGGGACGAGATTCAAGCCACGGCGAGAAAGGCAGGAAGGTTCTCGATGCCGTCGCATGGCGGCAGCTAATGGACATGAGTTGGGCCGCAAGGACCTGCTGTTACCGCAGCGGTTCAGCCGATGCTGCTCGTAGTCGGGCTACCGCTCCGGCCGCGACGAGGGCTGAGCCGGCAGCGATCCTCGGCCGGCGCCGCTGCACGGCCCTGGGCACCCGCAGGGCATAGAACACGGCCATCGGGGCTTCGTCGGCGATCGCGAGCACGTTCAGCCGCCGCGGGCGGCGCAGCCCAGACCGCACGCCGAGGGGCAGCGCCGCGACCCTGAAGGCAGCGCCGTACACGGCGGAGCGCGATAGCTGGCGGGCCGTGGGTGTGTGCGTCCCGGCGCTAGCCGGGGCCGTGGCACCGAGCTTGCGCAGCAGGTCCCTTTGCTGCCGCCAGATACTTTCCACCTCGGCTCGGGTCGGCGCTTCCGTGCCAAGGCCCCAGGCCACCAGCCCGAACCCGGCGGCGCTGGCCCACGCTGCCAGGGCCCGCTGCCGGCGCCCAGCCGCCCAGTGCCCGGCCCCGACAGCAGCCTCGGTAACAGCCGGGGCGAGAGGAGACACCCACTCCAGCGCCCCCGAGGGCCTGGTCCCGTCCAGCAGGAGCGTCAAGACCGCCCACTGCACCCGCGCCTTGTTGTCATCACGAGCCACCCTCGCATTGTCGCCCAGGCGGCGCGTGCGTCCCAAGCTTCCGGGCTGCCGCTAGCCCGGCGTTGCCACACGGTGGGCCAGGGCGACGCCGATGCTCAGGGTCAGGTAGCGCTCGGCGGTGCGTGGCTGTGGCACAATCCTGCTGCCGTCCGGACTAGTGGCTGTTGTTGTGCCGCCTGTTGGCTACTTAGTCCGGCGCTGAGCAGCCCGGCTATCTTGCCAGCGTCGTCCCGACCTGCCCGCCGACCTCAGGCGAGCGACAGCAGCGGCCGCCAGGACAAAAACGAGGCCGTAGACGCCAGCGGCGACAGCACCAATACCGGCGATCGCGAAAGCGACACCTATGACGCCCGCCAGCACTAGATAGGCCTGTAGCGCACGTGAGCTGCACAGCCTCACAGCGCCCTCTGGGCCCCAGTCATTGACTACACGCCCAATCTTGGCCCAGTTGGCAAACTGCCTGGCAACAAGCCGCCCGCAAAGTATTCGCTCGATCGCCGTCAGCGACCGGAGAGCCGCCTGCCCGTCCTTACCAGCAAGATAGTCGCGGCCCACGGGATGGGAGCGGCTCATGGGCGCACGGTCAGCAGCATGTGAGCCCGCTCGCAGGACTCGTCGTCTCGAGCATCGTTTCGCTCTCACCTTCAGCACCGGATTGCACGACTTGCAACGCGGACAAGTCAACCTTCTCCGCGCTATCGCTGCCAAGTGCGTGAAGCACGTCGTCCACACCCAAGTCGCGGTAGGGCAATCGAACAATCGGTCGCGCACAGTTTGGTCAGGCCGCCGTGGGCGGGGCGTGGCTGTGCAGGGTGCGCTGACGGTCGGGGCTTACTGCCGTGGTGGTGCCGTCGGGATTGAGGGTGAGCTGCCAGCCCCATCGGTGGATGGCGATGAGGTGGTGGAAGGGGCAGAGCAGGCAGCAGTTGGCGATGGAGGTGTCGCCGCCGTCGGCCCGTCTGCGCAGGTGGTGGACGTGACAGGCGATGGCGGGCTGGTCGCAGCCGGGGAAGCGGCAGTGGTGGTCGCGGCGGGTGATAGCCCGGCGGAGGTGGGCGGGGATGTCGGCGGCGGCGCCCACGTCCAGCGGCAGGCTGATCGTGGCGGCGGGCCCGGTGAGCTGGCCGCGAAGCTTCGAGGCCAGTCCGCCAGGGCCGGACAGCAGTCGCAGCGCGTCGTTGACGGTCAGGCCGGCGGCTGCACGGCGAGCCCGGCCTACCGTCTGGTCGCTGCCGTCGGCCGCGTCAGCGTCCGCCGCGGCATCGCCGCCGGTCGCTTCAGCGGCGCCGGGG
>DASQIW010000138.1:0-26336 GCA_035631375.1 Streptosporangiaceae bacterium | reverse complement strand
TCGCCCACGCCCGGTCGGCGTCGTCCGCCGACCCCGATCCCGGCCGGGTGAGCACGACGATGGCGTGGCCGCCAGGGACGTTATTGCGGAGCGCCTCGGCGATCACCCAGCACAAGCTCCTGGCGGTCGTGAGGTCCGGCTGCTCGGGCACGCCGTCGATCGGGACCACGACGGGCAGCTGCACGCCGCTCGCGGACAGGAACAGCAGCCAGATGCTGCGCTCCAGGCGTGCATCCGGATTAATGAGGAGGTCGACCCGCCGGAGCACGTCCTCGTCCGTGCGCAGCGGGACAGCGATGTCGGCAGACGGCGCGGGGCCCCTGGTTGTTGTCGTCATGGCCACGACTGAACTCGCCAGCTGTGACCGTTGCGTGACATCGCGAGTAGGCTCGCATCGCGATGACCGAGATGATCAGCAGCGCCGCGAACCCGCTGGTCAGGCGTGTGCGAGCACTAACTGACCGGAAACACCGGCGGCGGGAGTCGGCGTTCGTGGTGCACGGCATCCAGCCCGTATGGCAGGCCGTGGAGGCCGGCGCCGGCATCGAGGTGCTGCTGGTCGCGCCAGAACTGCTGCGTCACCGCGGCGCCCTGGACATGGTGGACGCGCAGGAGGCGATCGGAGTCCGGGTGGCGCGATTGACCGGGGAGCTGTTCGGACGGATCTCCGACCGAGATGGTCCCGCCGGGCTGGCCGCGATCGTGCGCGGCTCGACCGCCTCCATAGAGGACCTGGCCGTGCCGGAGGGCGGCCTGTTCGCTGCGCTCCACGAGCCGGCCAACCCCGGCAACGTTGGCACGATCATCCGCACCGCGAGCGCCGCGGGCGTTTCTGGCGTGATTCTCATCGGGTCGTCCGCCGATCCGTACGATCCGGCGGCCGTCAAGGCGAGCATGGGCGCGCTGTTCACTGTGCCGGTCGCGGCGGCAGAGTCGGGCGCGGATTTCCTGGCCTGGGCAGCGGCTGCGGGGGTGACCGTGGCCGCCACGTCCGGACGGGCCGCGACGTCCTGCTGGGACGCGGCGTGGCAGCTGCCGCTCGCCCTGCTACTCGGCAGCGAGGGCGCGGGCCTGCCGGCCGATCTGCTTGCGGCCGCCGACCTGCGGGTGGCGATTCCGATGACAGGAACCGCAGAGTCGCTCAATCTCGCCGTAGCCGCCGGGGTCCTGTTGTACGAGGTGCGCCGCCGCAGCTGGAACCCGGCGATCGCAAGGGCCACGAAGGGCACTTCGCTGCCCCTGTAGGGGCAGCGTTGGCCCCGTCACGCCTGTCGGCCCGGGTGCCGGCTGAGCCGGAAGTCGTGCTGCAGCGAGTACCAGGCCTCGCCGGGCGGGACGCCGTCAGGGGCGGGCCCCGAGCCGGGCTCGTGCCGCTCGAACTCGCGGACCAGGCTGGCCTTGACCGCGAACACCGCGTCGCTGGTCAGGTACTTACTGCCGGCGTCGAAGATGTGCGTCGCCACACTCTGGTAGCCGGGGGCACTGACGACGACGTGGATGTGCGCCGGCCGCCACGGATGGCGGCCGGTACGAGCGAGCAGCTGCCCGACGGGCCCGTCCGCCGGGATCGGATAGTCGGTTGGCCGGACGCCGAGGAACGCGAAGCTCCCGTCGGGGCGGGTACGGAAGACGCCGCGCAGGTTGTCCGGCGGCGCGTCCGGGTTCTGCACGGCATACAGCATGTCGTCGGCGTTCTGCCAGATGTCCAGCGTCGCGCCCGCGATCGGCTCGCCATCAGTGTCGGTGACCCGGCCGGTGTAGGCGGCCAGCTCGCCCGACGGCCGCTCGACGATGGACGCACCGTACTCGCGCTCGGGGCTGCCGGCTGCGTAGAACGGGCCGAGCACGGTCGACTCGGTGGCGAACCCCGCCGTGCCCGCGCTGGCCGGCTCGGCCAGCAGGTCCACCAGCATGGACACGCCGAGGGTGTCGGACAGCAGGATGAACTCCTGCCGCCGGTCATCGGAGATCTGTCCCGTCGCGGTGAGGAAGCGGATCGAAGCCAGCCACTCGTCCAAACTCAGCCGGACGTCGGTGACGAACCCGTGCAGATGACTGATGAGCGCGGTCATGACCTCGCGGAGCCGCGGGTCGGGGGTGGCGTCGAGCCGCTGGATGACGGTCGCGGTCAGCTCAGTGGCCGTCATGGGCTCGCCGCCCGGCTGAATCAGGTGCGAGACGGCGTGGCCCGGCCGCGCGCCGTGCCAGGCGGCGGTGACAAGGGCGAGCGCGTCCTGCTCCGACAGCGGGCGCGGGCTCGCCGGGTCGCGCTGGACGAGTGCAGCGGAAACGGCCGGCAGGTCCGCCTCCGCCAGCCCGAGCGCGCGCAGCCCCGCCGGGGTGCCGACAGCAGCGCCAAGGTCCCAAATCGCTCCGGCGACGCCGGCCGGCTCCGTGCCCAAGGCGGCGGCCAGGTGATCCAGTGCGGGCTCGATGCCAGCGCCGAGGAACGACACGACGTGCGGCAGCAGCACGGCATGCGTTTCCGCATGCGGCAGGCGGGCGAACCCGCCGAGCAGGTGGCACAGGGCGTGGTGCAGCGAGCCGCCCGCCGTCCCGTAGGCGCGGCCAGCGAGGCAGGCGGCCCACAGCAGCGCGCGCCTCGCGGCAGGTGAGTCTTCGGTGTACGCCGAGGGGAGCCAGGCGGCGATCAGCCGGGCACCCTCCGTGGCAGCAAGGCTCGTCAGCGGATCGGCGGCCGGGGCGTACAGCGCCTCCACGCAGTGCGCGAGCGCGTTCATGCCGCTCGGGCCGGTCAGCGCTGCGGGCGTCCCGGCCAGCAGCTGTGGGTCATAGACGACCGTGCGGGGCAGCACGCGCGAGTCGCGCCCCGTCCGCTTGACCGCGCCGTCGGTCCGGCCCCACACCGGCGTCATCTCCGACCCGGCGTACGTGGTCGGCACCGCGAGCACCGGCAGCCCGGTTTCCCGCGCGCAGATCTTGGCCAGGCCGGTAGCGCTGCCGCCGCCGACACTGACGATTGCCGCTGCGCCCGCCCGCCTCGCCGCCGCGACGGCCGCGTCCGCCAGATCGGCCGGGACGTGCTGGCGGAGGTCGGCCAGCCGGGCAGCGACTCGATCGCCGAGCAGCGTCGCGGCCCGGTCGCCAAGCCCGCCGTGGCGGCCCGCGATCAGCAGCACGCGCTCGGCGCCCAGGCTGCTGACCTCCGCCGGCAGCCACCCGAGCGCACCGTCGGCGAACACAACCCGCTGGCCGAGCCAGTCGGCCGCGAAGTCTGCCGGGACGAGTGTTCGCGTGCTGGTCATCGTCGCCTCCTGATTACCTGCTCGCCGCCTGACTGGAGAAATCTAGCCGCACCCGGCGGCACTGAGGTGGGCTGTGTCCGCCGTGCCGGAACGACCACGTTCCCTTCGCTGTCTGGACCTGGGGCCGGACCCGTTGGCAGGATGCTTGCACGGCGCTAACTATCGGGGTCAAGTATCGGGAGGCTTAGCGATGGGCGGACTGCAGATCGAAGTGGACCCGGCCGAGGTCGGCTTCGACAAGGCCAGGCTCGAGCGTATCGACCGGCATTTCACCCGGTACGTGGACGAGCGCAAGCTGGCGGGCTGGCAGGTCACCGTCGCGCGTCACGGCAAGCTCGCGCATGTGGCTGCGTGCGGCCAGCGCGATCTCGAGGCCGGCCTGCCAGTCGAGCCGGACACCCTGTGGCGCATCTACTCCATGACCAAGCCGATCACGTCGGTCGCCGCGATGATGCTCTACGAGGAGGGCGGGTTCGAGCTGACCGACCCCGTCCATCGGTACATCCCGTCCTTCAGGGACGTGCGCGTCTTCACCCAGGGCAGCGACATCCGCTACGACACCGTGCCCGCCGTCGAGCCGATCCGGATCTGGCACCTGCTCAGCCACACCTCGGGGCTGACCTACGGCTTCGTGCGCAACCATCCGGTTGACGCGATCTACCGGGCACGCGGGTTCGAGTGGGGCTCGCCGCGCGGTGCGGACCTGGCCGCTGTGTGCGACCTGTTCGCCGACATGCCGCTGCTGTTCCAGCCCGGCAGCGAATGGAGTTACTCGGTCGCGACCGACGTGCTGGGGCGTGTCGTCGAGGTCGTCTCCGGGCAGCGGCTCGATGAGTTCTTCGCGACCCGGATCCTGCAGCCGCTCGGCATGACGGACACGTCGTTCTGGGTCGGCCCGCAGGACGTGCCGCGGCTGGCCGCGCTCTACAACCGCAGCCCGGACGACGGCACGCCGGTCCGGCTGGACTCGATGGGCAACGCCGTGCTGCACGAGCCCGCCTACCTGAGCGGCGGCGGCGGCCTCGTTTCGACGGCGGCCGACTACAACCGGTTCACCCAGATGCTGCTGCACCGGCCGGACAGCCCGGCCGGCGAGCTGGACGGGGTGCGGCTGCTGAGTCCGCGGACCGTTGCGTACATGGCCAGTAACCACCTGCCAGGGGGTGCCGACCTGGAGACCTTCGGCAGGCCGCTGTACTCGGAGTCGTCGTACGCCGGGATCGGATTCGGCCTCGGCTTTGCCGTCGTCACCGACCCGGTGGCGACCAAGACAGTGCGGTCAGCGGGCGAGTTCTACTGGGGCGGCGCGGCGTCCACGGCCTTCTACGTGGATCCTGCCGAGCAGGTCACGGCTACGTTCTTCACCCAGCTGATGCCGTCCAGTTCTTATCCCGTCAGGCCCCAGCTTCGCCAGCTGGTGAACCAGGCGCTGGTCGGCTGAGCCTCCGTCGCGCGAGGCCGGCTCAGTCCTCGCGGGTGGTCAGCCACGCTGCGGTGTCCGGCGGGAGGAGCGGGCCGTCGAGCGGTCCGCTGGAAAGGACGACCTGCTTGTGCGGGGGCAGCGGCACTGGCTCGGCACCGAGGTTGACGATGCAGATGAAGCCGCCTTCCCGGCTGAAGGACAGCACGCCGTCGGCCGAGTCGAGCCAGGTGAGGGTGTCGTCGGCGAGGCCGGGCCGGGTCGTGCGGGCGCGCAGCGCAGCCTGGTAGAGCGCCAGCATCGAATCAGGGTCTGCCGCCTGCGCGTCTGCGGCGAACTGCCGCCAGCGCCCGGGCTGCGGCAGCCACGGCGCGGCGCTCCCTGGCGGGCCGAAGCCGAAGCCCGGTGCCAGCGCCTGCCAGGGCAGCGGCACGCGGCAGCCGTCCCGGCCCCGGACGCGGTGACCGGTGCGCTCGTAGATCGGGTCAGCGATGAACTCCTCGGGAATGTCCTCGACTTCCCACAGCCCGAGCTCCTCGCCCTGATACAGGTACGAGCTGCCCGGCAGCGCCAGCGACAACAGGAGCGCGGCCCTGGCTCTGCGGGTGCCGAGCGTCAGATCGCTCTCGACCTGCTCGGTCGCCCGCCACACCCGGGCGGTCTTGGCCCGGCCGTACCGCGTGACGTGCCGGGTCACGTCGTGGTTGGACAGCACCCAGGGTGCGGCCGCGCCGATGCTCTGCAGTGTCGTGTCGATGACCCCGCGGAGCGCTGCGGGCTCCCAGGGCGCTTCCAGAAAGCCGAAATTGAAGGCGGTGTGCAGCTGATCGCCGAGCAGGTACGGCCGCAGCCTGGTCAGCGGGCTGATCCACATCTCGCCGAGGAGCACGCGGTCGCCGGGATAAGCATCGATCAGCCGCCGCCAGCTCCGGTAGATATCGTGCAGGCCGTCCTGGTCCTCCCACGGCCTGCGGACGCCGGGGGGCAGCCCGGCGGCGTCCGGCAATTCCGGGTCCTTGACGAGGCAGTCGGCGACGTCGATCCGGAATCCGTCGACGCCGCGGTCGAGCCAGTACCGCAGGATGTTCTCGAACTCGGCCCGAACCTCCGGGTTCTCCCAGTTCAGGTCTGGCTGCTCGGGTGCATACAGGTGCAGGTACCACTCGCCCGCGCTGCCGTCTGGCTCGGTGAGCCTGGTCCAGGCAGGCCCGCCGAACATCGACTGCCAGTCATTCGGCGGCATTTCACCGTCCGCACCGCGACCCGGCCGAAACCAGAACCGGGCGCGCTCAGCCGAGCCGGGCCTCGCCGCGACCGCGTCCGCAAACCACGGGTGCCGGCTGGAGCAGTGATTGGGCACGACGTCGACGATGATTCGCAGGCCGTGCGCATGGGCCCCGGCGATCAGCGCCTCGGCGTCGCGCAGGGTGCCGAACAGCGGATCGATGTCGCGGTAGTCGGCGACGTCGTAGCCGCCATCGGCCATCGGCGATCGGTACCAGGGTGTCAGCCAGATGGCGTCGACGCCCAGGTCCCGCAGATACGGCAGCCGGGCGCGCACCCCATTGATGTCGCCGACGCCATCGCCGTTGCTGTCCGCAAAGCTGCGCAGGTAGACCTCGTAGACAACGGCCGTGTGATGCCAGGCAGGCTCACCAGGCACTGGCTGCGCTGGCGGCCGGCCTGGCTCAGCCACGCCTGCGATGGCTCGGCGCGCGGTGCCGGGCCTGCTGGCCGGACGGTGCGCCGCGGTGCGGTGGCTGACCGCCTGACTCGTGCCCTGGATCCGACCCGGCAGGCCGCTCCCGCGGCTCCTGGCCCGGTTCAGCGACCGCCGAGTCAGCCTGTCGCTCGTGCCGGATCTGCAGCCACTTGTGCACGATGAGCCCGACCAGCATGAGCACCACGATGGCGGACAGAACGTCGGTGGCGCGCGAGAAGCTCCTGGACGCGCGATCCCACTCGCTGCCCAGTGAGTAGCCGATCAGCGACAGGGCTGTTGCCCAGACGAGCGTTCCGGCCAGGTTGAAGACCTCAAACGCAAGGACCGGCACCTCCATGAAGCCAGCCACCAGCCCGGCGAAGGCACGCACGAGCGGGATGACCCGGGCGACGGCCACCGACCAGGCGCCACGCCGGTCGAAAAACCGCTCAACCCGCTCGACGTCCTTCCGCGTCATCAGCAAGTACCGGCGATACCGCTCGACCGTGTGGCGGCCGCCCATCCGGCCGAGACCGTACGCGGTCGAGGAGCCGGCCAGCTCGGCGAGCGTGCCGATGATGATCACGAGCACGAGGCTGAGGTGACCTTCGTAGGCAAGCACACCGGCGAAGCCGAAGGTGATCTCGGACGATATGGGAATGCAGCAAGCCTGGACGAACGCGAAGATGATGAGTGCCCAGTACCCGGCGTCGGTGAGGAACGGCGTCATGGTCTCAGTTTCTACAGCATTCGGGGCCATGACCGGGACGAGACCCGGTCACCGCCACTGGATGTGGTGACTGGCCCGGATTGAGGCGGTGCCCCGCCCTCTCGGGGGGAGGGCGGGGCACCGGAGCCGGTCGGCCAGGCGGAGGGGGGTGTGCCTGGCGCCCGGCGGTCCGGTCGGCCAGCCGGGGGGAACAGGCCGGACCGGAGGCTGCGCTGCGCGCGGCGGCTACAGCAGGCTCGTCGCGATCTGCTTCACCATGCCGGCGGCCTGCGATTCCCACTGGGCATAGGCGGTCGGGAAGCCCGAGGCCTGCACGGCCTGAGCAGTAGCCCACAGCGGCTGGGTGGCCCAGCCAGGATCAGCCTGCTGATGCCGCAGCAGCGCGGTCAGGAACGCGTTGGCCGAGTAGGCGGGATTCAGGATCTGCTGCGGCGTCCCCCAGCCAGCCGACGGCCGCTGCTGGAACAGCCCCAGCGAGTCGGCGCTGCCGTATGACAGGTTCTGCAGTCGCGACTCTTGCATCGCCGTGGCGATGGCGATCACCGCGGAACGGACGCCCATCTTTTTCGCCAGGACCTGCTGAACGATCGTGGTGGCGTTCGAGTACTGAGCCCCTGAGATGGGCATCCAGCCCTGCTGGCCGCTCGTGCCGACAGGCGTGAGCTGCGCAGCTGCCGCCGGTGTGGCCTGCCCGCTGAAGGCAGCGCTCACCCGCTGCCAGGAGTGGGCGGCGGGCTTGCTCGCCGGTGCTGCCGTGTGGTGCGCTGCAGGCAGATGACTGCCGACCAGGGGCGGCAAGGCGTTTCCGGCATGGGCCGCCGGGCGCACCACTGGCGCGCCGGCCGTCGTCGCGTCGCCGGCCGTCGTCGCGGCACTGGCGGAGCCGGCGCCAGCCAGCGCGAGGGCGGTGCCAGCGAGCACCAGGACCTTCTTGCGGCGCATTGCCGGCCCGGCGACCCGGCCGCGGGCAGTCGCGGCCAGGGTGGTCCACGCCGGCCGGACGCGAGCGGCGAGGCGAGCATGGCGAAGCATCGGGGGTTCCCTTCGGCTTGTCCCTCGCCGCCCGTCCGGGGTAGGCCAGGTCCGGGTTCGAGCTCGCCGGACAGGTGCCTGCGGGCTCCGCGCACGCTTCACCGCGTGCGCCACGGGGGCAGGGCGGGCCCGCGCCGCGCGTCAGTCCTGCTCGCCGGCACCAGGCCACGGGGGCGGGAGCCGGGTTCGGCTGAGCTGGCTCCCGGGTGAGGATCAGTGGGTTTAACGCAGAATCTGCGCGCGGCCCATCCAGATATGACCCTTGTCACTATCTGCGGGTAATCGAATAAAACCGTTGGTTAACCGGAACGGGCTGGCGACGGGGTCGCGGCCGTGGTCTCCCGCGGTGTCTCGGCTAACCCAAGGAGCCGGCCTCACGGCTGTCGGTGAGCTGCTCGGCCGGCTGGTCGGCCGCCGGCCCTCTGCCCTTGCGCCGGGCTGATGCGCCGCGCCCGAGGCCAGCGAGCGCCGCGAGCGCAGCGATCGCGACCGCCGTCCACGGCACGTAGTCACCCAGTCGGTCATAGAAGGTCCTGGCCGAGGCCGCTGGCAGTGCCAGCCGGGCGTCGACCACACCGCGGAAGCTGGTGCCCGCCCACGCCAGGGTGCGGCCACGGGCATCGAACGCCGCGGAGTCCCCGGTCAGCGCCGCCTGCACCACGGGCCTGCCCGTCTCGGCCGCGCGAACCGCGCTCAGGGCGGCGTGCTGGGCAGGCGCCCAGCTCGCCTGGAACGTCGCGTCGGACGTCTGGTAGATGATCACCTGGGCGCCGTGGTCGGTGTCGACCCTCGACATGTCGGGGAACGCCGACTCGAAGCAGATAAGAACCCCAAACGTCAGCGATCGGCCGTCCGGCAAAGTGGCGCGCAGCACGTGCGCCCCCGTCCCCGGCTTGACGTTGGTGGGCGCCGCGCGGCTGATCTTGGTGAGCCAGCCGAGCGCCGAGCGGAACGGGACGTACTCGCCGAACGGCACCAGCCTGGTCTTGATGTAGCTCCCGCTGATGCCGGTCGCGCTGACCAGCGTTCCCTGCTTGGACTGCGCGCCAGCCGGGTCGCGCGCGTCCTGATCGACGAGGATCTCAGCGCCCGCCTGCCGCGCCAGGCGCTCGATCGCTACCCGGTAGGCGGGGCGGCTGGCCAGGTCGTAGCCCACGCTGCTCTCGCCCCAGACGAACAAGTCGGCCCGGCCCGCTGCGCGCGCGGTCAGCCGTTCGCTCGCTTGCAGCCGGGCGGCCGCGCTGCCGGTCGTGTCGGGCTGCACGAGCGCGATCGTGAGGCTTGCGGCGGTCGGCGCGGGTGCGGTGAGCGCGAACGCCACCGGACCGGCCGAGAGCGCGATGAGCGCCCCGGCCGCGCCGGTGAGGCGGGCGAGGGTCTGCGACGACACGAGCGCCACGGTCAGCCCGGTGCCGGCGGCCACCATGGCGAACGTGACGAGCCAGACACCCCCGACCGCGGCGAGCGCGAGCATGGCGGGATGCTGCCACTGGCTAGCGCCCAGCACGGCCCACGGCCCGCCGATAGCCCGCCAGGATCGAATCCACTCGGTGACGAGCCAGCAGCTTGGGACCACGACGAGGGCCGCGAGCGTGCGACGCACCGTGACGGGCGGCCGGAGCAGTGACCAGACGGCCAGTCCGACGGCGCTCCAACCGAACCCGAAGACAAGCGCCACCAGCAGGAGGGCCGGCCCGATGTTGGGTGCGAGCCAGTACATGGCGGCCAGCAGATAGCCGGCCCCGAACCACCACCCGCGGACCCATCCCTCGCGCCTGCTCGGTGCGCCGCGCATGAGGGCCAGGCCGGGCACCAGCCCCGCCCATGCCAGGAACTCCAGGTTCGGGGCCGGGAAGGCCAGCACCGGGATGATCCCGGCCGCGAGCGCGGCATAACGGGCGGGCTGCCGAAAACCGCGCCAGAACGACACGCGCTTACTCGGCGGCCGGGCCGGCGGTGCTGGTCTGGCCGTCAGGACCGGCCTGGCCGTCAGGACCGGCCTGGCTCAGCCGAACCCGGCGGCGCTGCGCGAGGGCCTGGCCAGCTGCCAGCAACAGGGCGAGCGCCGTCGCCACGGTGAACACGATCTCTGGCCAGCCGCCGACGCGCAGCGCCAGCGTCGCCGTGCTGACCAGCGGGACCGAGGCCTCGATCTCGGCCTGCCGCCAGGTGCCTGTGCGCGCGATGAGGGAGCCGTCCGGCGAGATGATCGCGCTGACACCTGTCGTCGATGCCACGACGACCGAGCGGTCGTACTCGATTGCGCGCATTCGCGCCATCGCGAGCTGCTGGGTTGTCTCCCCGGTCTGACCATCGAGTTCGAAGTCGGCGTCGTTGGTCTGCATCGTCAGCAGATTGGACCCGGCGGCGACCTCCGAGGACACCAGGCCGTCGAAGCCGATCTCATAACAGATCACGTCGCCCAGCCGGATCTTGCCGAGGTGGAACACCACCGCCCGATGACCGGGCGTGAAGTCCTTCGGCTGCAGCGACGGCAGCGACGTGATCTTGTCCAGCAGGCCGCGCATCGGGATCACCTCGCCGAACGGGACAAGCTGGCGCTTGACGTAATAGGCAACCGCTCCCCGGCCGGGCAGCCACAGCGCACCGGTGTTGCGCTGCGGGTCCTGGAGCACGGCGCCGACCAGGACCGGCCGCCTGATGGTCGACACCGCCCCTGAGATCACGTTGAAGATGTGCGGATCGAAGCGCGGGTCCTGGTCGGTGGAGTTCTCCGGCCAGATGACCACATCCGGCGCGGGCAGCGCACCCTGCTGGATCCGGGCTGCGAGCCGGTCGGTGGCAGCTGCGTGATTCTCGGTCACGGTCGTTGCGCGCAGCAGGTCGGGCAGATTCCTGGTATGCGGAACGTTGCCCTGGATCGCTGCCACGACGGCCGTGTGCTGGCTGCCTCCTAGCCGCCGCCCGTGATTGGCCGGAACTAGCACGCCGCCCACGGTCAGGCCCGCGCACGCGACCAGGGCCAGCACCGGCACGATCCTGCTGCGCACGCCGGGCCGCCCGCCCTGCTGCGCGGCGTCCGGCCCGCCTCGAAGGCTCACGATGAGCCAGGCCAGGCACGCCCCGGTCAGCGCCAGGAGAAAGGTGAGGAAGACAGGCCCGCCGATCGCCGACCACTTCGCCGTCGGCGCAGCGGACTGGCTCATCGCCAGGCGCCCCCACGGAAAGGCCCATGGCCACCGGCTCCGCACGGCCTCGGCAGTCACCCACCACCCGGCGACCGCCAGTGGCCAGGCACGCAGCCGTAGCAACAGCAGCTGGCCGAGGCACAGGACGGCGAAGACCAGCGACTCGGCCACCGCCAGCGCGGTCCAGACGTACCACGCAACGTTGACCAGCCAGGTCAGCAGCGGGAAGAAGAAGGCCAGGCCGAACGCCAGGCCCGCACCGAGGGCCGTCCAGGCGCGCTGCCGCCACAGGGCGATGACCAGCAGGGCCGGGCCCACTGCGGCCAGTGGCCAGATGCCGACCGGCGGAAACGCCGCTGCCAGCGCTAGTCCGCCGGCGATCGCGGTCAGCAGCGCGTACCTTGGCCGCAGCCAGCCCTCAGGCGCCACCCGCGCGGCGGCAGCAACCGCCGACGGTGTGACATAGCCAGGGCTGACAAGCCGCACGGGTTCCTCCGCCGCCAGGCGCGCTGGTCGTCGCTCGCCGGGGCTGCGGTCGGTCGGCCGCAGGCCCAGGTGCCGGCCAGCATGGACGTTGTTTGCTGCGAGCGTAGCCTGCGCCGCGTGTGCAGGGGCAACGCCGCTGGCCGCCGCACACCGCGCCGGTTCGTCGTGGCCGGCCGTCGTGCAAGAAGCAATTTGCAAACTGACTTTTCGGTGAGATTGCAGCTATCCACCGTGATAGCGTCGTCACCGTCTGTGGGAGGGCACCGGGAGCGTCCCGGCGCGGCGGGACGTGAGGTTCGCCTGATGGTCAAGATCCGTTACGCGGAGCTGCCCGCCGGCTTACACGTGGCCACGGAGGCCGGCGACCGCTGCACGATCGTGTATCTCAAGCCGGGCCTGACGCGTGAACAGCGGAAAGATGCCCTGACGGTGGCACGGCGGAGCGCCCGCTTCGGCCACGGGCCGAGTCTGCCGCCGCTGGATATGGCGTTCGCCCTCGCGGCCGACCGGACCCGGACAACCGCCCGCATTGCCCTCTCTGCCACACGCAAGCACCCGCTGCTACTCGTGCCGGTGCTCGCGCTGGTCCTGAGCATCATTGCGGCGGGCATCTTAGCGTCCGCGGCAATGGTCACCGTGACACCTCGCTTAACGTCGGCACAGCCCAGTGGCCTGTACGAGTTCAACGTCGGGCAGCTCGTGACCTCCAGTGCCGGGCCCGGCGCAAGTTCGCGCAGCGGCCAGGGTTCCAACACCCCCCGGTCTGTCGTCGGCGCACAGGGGCAGCCGACGGCGCACGGCCGTGTCCATCACGGCAGAGGACGCGCCCGCACGCACCCGGACGCAGGCGTGCCGCAAGCCGCCCCCGCCGGGCAGTGGCGCAGCATGGCTGATCCCGGCGCGTCCGGCTAGCGCAAGACTGTTCAAGACCTGCCGCGGGCCCGGGCCCGATGCTGGAACATCACGTGATCGCGGGTGGTTGCGCTTGTGGATCCCGCGATCGTCGCAAAGGAGCACTGGTGAGCCGCCGCGGCTGGTGGTTGTTCGCAGCAATGAGCCTGATCTGGGGCGTCCCGTATCTGCTGATCAAGGTCGCAGACGGCGGTGTGGCACCCCCGGTCCTCGTGCTGGCTCGGGTAGCGATCGGGGCTGCGCTGCTGCTCCCGCTCGCCATCCGTCGGCGCGAGCTGGCGCCGCTCCTGCCGTACTGGCGCTGGCTTGTCCTGTTCGCGCTGGTGGAGATCATCACGCCATGGCTGCTGTTGTCGGAGGCTGAAACCCGGCTGTCCAGCTCGCTGAGCGGGCTGCTGATCGCGTCGGTGCCGATCCTGGTCGCGGTTATTGGCCGGCTAACCGGCGGGCAGGACCGGCTGACCCCGGTGCGGTGGGCCGGGCTGCTGATCGGCCTCGGTGGCGTCGGACTGCTGGTGGCCGGCAACGGCACCCGAGGCGACGCAGGCTCGGTGGCTGAGGTGCTGGGCGTTGCGCTGTGTTACTCGATCGGGCCCCTCATCGCGGCGCGCAAGCTCAGCGAGCTGCCCTCCCTGGGTATGACCGCCGCCTGCCTGGCGTTCGCGGCCGTTGTCTACGCGCCGATCGCGGCTGTCACGTGGCCGCAGGTCAGGCCATCGGCCACGGTGCTCGCGTCGCTCGCCGGGCTTGCCGTGGTCTGCACGGCAGTCGCCTTCGTGCTCTTTTTCGCCCTGATCGGCGAGGTGGGCCCGGCCAGAGCGTCCGTGATCACCTACGTGAACCCGGCTGTCGCGGTCGCACTCGGCATCCTGGCCCTGGGTGAGCGGCTGACCACGACCATGGCCGTCGCGTTCGTGCTCATTTTGGGCGGCTCCGTACTGGCAACCAGGACCGCGCGTCGCGCAGCCGCGCCGGCCGGCGACACGGCCACCAGCGCCGCCAGCGACAGCGAGGGTGCCGACGCGGACCGGCTCCTGACACCCCGTTACCAAAACACGCCCCAAGACGCACGCGACTAGACTCGCGCACGTGATCGACCTCAAAGCGGCCCGGCAGGATCCCGACGGCTACCGCGCGGCTCTGGCCAGGCGCGGAGCGGCCGCCGATTTCGACGCGCTACTGGCCGCGGACACGAGCTGGCGTTCCCTGACCGAGCGCACCGAGACGCTGCGGGCAGCGCAGAAGAGCGCGTCGAAGGGCAAGCCCACACCTGAGGAAATCGACCAGCTGCGCCAGCTGCGCGACGAGCTCGCGCAGGCCCAGGAGGAACTCGCGGCGGCCACGAGCCTGCGCGACGAGCTCCTCGGCAGGATCCCGAACCTGCCCGACCCGACGGCCGCTGACGGCATGGATGAGGAAGATGCCCTCGAGATCAAGACCTGGGGCGAGCGGCCGAAGTTTTCCTTCGACCTGCGCGACACCACCGAGATCGCGTCGTCGCGCGGCTGGATCGATATGGCCAGGGGTGCGCGGCTATCCGGCTCGAGGTTCGCTTACCGGATCGGCGATGTCGCGCTGACCGAGATGGCGCTCTACCGGTTCGTGATCGACAAGCTGACGCGGCGAGGCTTCCTGCTCGTGCTGCCCCCGATCCTGGTCGGCGAGCGCGCTATGTACGGGACGGGCTTCCTGCCCACCGAGGCGTCGAACCTCTATCACCTGGAGCACGACGACCTGTACCTCACCGGCACTTCCGAGGTGGCGCTGGCCGGCATCCACGCGGACGAGCGGCTCGAGGAGAGCGAGCTGCCGGCCCGGTACACCGCTTTCACCACGAACTTCCGTCGGGAAGCCGGCGCGGCCGGCAAGGACACCAGAGGCATGTTCCGGGTGCACCAGTTCGACAAGGTGGAGATGTACGTCTACTGCGTGCCTGAGCAATCGCGCGAGATCCATGACGAGCTGCTGTCGCATGAAGAGGAGATCGCCCAGGAGCTCGGCCTGCCCTACCGGGTGATGAACATCTCCGTCGGTGACCTGGGTGCGCCCGCGGCGAAGAAGTATGACATCGAAGCCTGGTTCCCGGTGCAGCAGCGTTACCGAGAGATCACCTCGTGCTCCAACACGACCGACTATCAGGCGCGCCGGCTGAACATCCGGTTCCGCCGCGACAGCAAGCTCGAGTTCGTGCACACCCTCAACGGCACTGGTGCGACTGCGCGGGCGCTGCTGTCCATCATGGAGAACTTCCAGGACGAGCGCGGCACTGTGGTGGTGCCAGAGGTGCTCCAGCGGTTCGGCGCGCCGGCGACGATCGGCACCCCGCCCGAAGGCTGAGGGGCGACTGCTCTCTCATCCGCCATAGCGGGCGATACGGCGGGCCATAGCCATCCGGCTCCCCACCCAGCCGGCCGGGACGGGACCCTGGTGGAGCAGGGCGCCGGCCGGCAAGCTCTCCGGATCGACGCCCACCCCGAGCAGAGTCCGGGTCACTGCCTGCGCCGCGTCAAGCAGGTCATCGAGCGCGCGGGTCAGATGTGCGCCCGTGACCGTGGTCAGCGCCGGGTCGTCCTGCAGCGCCTCGAGGACGCTGCGGCGGATCAATTCCTTCATGAAGGACGCGGTAGTGCCGTCGGTTCGCTCGACTGCCGCTTCGATGTCCGCGGCGGTGAGGTCGAGAGGCACGTTCTGGCCGTACAGGGCCAGCAGGCGCTCGCGCCCGGCGGCGTCCGGCAGGGCGATCTCGACCGCCACGTCGACCCGGCCTGGCCGGGCGGCCAGCGCTGGCTCGAGCAAGTCGGCGCGATTAGTCGTGAGCAGGAAGAGAAGATCGGCGTCGGGAGCCGCGCCATCCATGGCGTCGAGCAAGTCGAACAGCACCGGGCTCGACGCCGGGCCGAGTGACCGCTCCTCGGCCACAAGGTCGACGTCCTCGAGCACGACGACAGCGGGCAGCAGGACCCGGGCCAGGTCCGTCACGCCGCCGACGGCGATCAGGGATCGGCCCGTCAGGACCAGGCGGGTGTAGCCGCTCATCTGGCCCAGCAGGTAGCGCGTCGTGTGCGTCTTGCCAGTGCCCGGAGGTCCGTAGAGCAGCAGGCCCCGCTTGAGATGCTGCCCAGCGCCCAGCAGCGCCGCGCGGTGATCGGCGACGCCGAGTGCGTGCCGCTCGACCCGCGCCAGCACGTTGGCCGGCAGCACGACGTCGTCGCGGCTCAGGTCGGGCGGGCCGGCGAAGGAAAGGCTCATCCGGCCCATCGGATCGAGGGCAACGTTGATGAGGTGACCTCGGTAGACATTGAGATCGATACGCAGCTGGTCGAGCTCGCCGAGCAACCGCTGAGCACCCTCGACAGGCAGGCCGGCGACCTCAACCTGCAAGCCGGGCTGATGCTCGCCAGGACCCTGGACCATGACGACGTAGTGGCCGTCGCGATCGGTGACGAGCAGCAACGCCAGCCGCAGGCACGCCAGTGTCGAGCCGGGTCCGTTCGGCAGGTCCGTCAGCGCGGGCGCCGTGAGCCGCAGCGGCGGCAGGGACTCGCCTGCCACGAGCTGCTGAAGTGACAGCCCGCCAAAGTGCGGCGGCATCGCGATCCCGTGCACCTCCGCCGTCCGGCCGTCGACGGCCGACCAGGCATCGATGGCAGTCTGCAGGTTCACGTGCTCAAACGGCGGCAGGTCACGCGTCACGACGGAATGGTGGCGGCCTTCTGTCCCGAGGAACTCGCGCACCATCGCAGAGACCTCGTTGACGTCCCGGTCGCTGGCCGTGTGGACCCACTCCAGGAAGCTCCGGAACAGCGCCGCGAACTCTCGTGCCTCATCGGCCGGCGCGTGCTCGGGCACCACGGGACCCCCAGGCTCGCCGGCCATCACGGGATCGCAGTCGCCGGGCTGGCCGCCGCCGACAGCTGCGACAGCAACTCCGATCCGACGGGGACGCCCAGGCCGCTGCACGCGTCCCAGCCGGGTCGGGCGCTGTAGGCGCCGTTGGCGCCCGAGGTGATGTCCCTGATGCTGGCGACAGGCTGGCCCGGCTGCGCACCTGAGTACAGGGAGGGCTGCAGGGGGCCGACGGACTTGCCCAGGGCCTGCGCGAGCCGGGCGGTCAACCCGGCGATGAGCGGCGCGACCGCGCTGGTCCCGCCGATGACCGCGTGCTGGCCGTCAACGAGCACCTGATATCCGGTCCTGGGATCGGCGTTGCCGGCGAGGTCAGGGACACCACGGCCGGGACTGCCGTTCGGGCTGGCGGGAACGCCGGCGGTCGCCTGCCACGCGGGCAGCGGGAACGTGACGCTGACTCCGCCTCCGGTGGCGCCAGCGCCAGCGCCGTCGTTCCACACCGTTTCTGAGGTGATGACGCCGGTCGACGGATCGGCGCGCAGGCTCGTGCCGCCGCAGGCGAGCGCGTGCGGGCTGGAGGCAGGGAAGTCTGCGTGCGGCCTGCCGTCGCTGACGCCGTCGCTGCTGCCGTTATCCCCGGCCGCGGCCGTGACGGTGACGCCCAGGGCCACACCGTCGGCGATGGCCTGGTCGAGTGCTGTCATCGATTGCGCAGTCCAGGAGCTTTCAGCAGCGCCCCAGCTGATGCTGACGGCTGCGGGCGTGGGCTCGGCGTGCACGGCGGCGGTGACTGCGTCGATGAAGCCCTGGTCGGTGTTGGGCGCGAAGTACACCAGCTGCCGGGCGCCGGGTGCGATCGCCCCGACGACCTCGATGTCCAGCAACACCTCGCCGTCGGCGCCCTGGGGATCCTGGCCAGCGACGTTGGCGGCACCGTCGACACCGACCGCGGTCACGGAGGGCGCCGGGATGCCGAGCGAGCCGAAATAGGCGTCGAGGTCGGTGGCCGAGAAACCGCCGCCGAGCTCGATGATCGCCACAGTCTGGCCGGAGCCGTCGGTCCCGGCCGGGAACTGGTAAATGCTGGCCACCTGGGCCGGCGTGTACGTCGTCGCGATCGCGGCTGGGTCGGCGTGCCGGAGCTGCGCCCTGGCCTGCGGGCGGCTGTCCAAGCCGAGGACTGCCTCAATCACGCCGCCAAGCTCCGCCGGAATGTGAAGACTGCCGCGGCGCTGCCGGTGCGTGACTGGCTCTCCGGCCGGGCCAGTGCTGGTGACGAGACTCAGCTCGGTGCCGAAGGCGCGGGCCAGGGCGCCCGCGGGGCCGGCGACAGTCATGCGCCGCGTGGCGGGATCGTGCGCTGTCACCTGAATTTCAGGCTCGCGCTGCCCGAGCACCCGGGCCACCAGCTCGTGGTCGGCCGGGTCAGACCCGTAGCGTTCCCTGAGTTCTGAGCGCGACAGTCGGATGGGCACGCCGGCTCGGTCTAGTGGCAGGCTGGCTGCACGCCGGGTGATCAGCGTTACCTCTAACCGCTCGGCCGGATCGACCGGGCCGGCCGGCTGTGCGCCGGGCAGCGGAAGGCGCTCGCTGCCTGCAAGCGGAACTGACGGCGCTGCGGTCATGGGTCTGCCCCGACTTTCTCCCGGCGCCGGAGCGCCGGGGCTGGCTGGTCGCCTGATTCTCTCCCAGGCATAGTCGCCCGTGTGCGCCTAATTGAGCGAGCCGTCCAGTCGCCGCGCAACGTGGAGCACTGCTCCCCAGTGTCGGATCAGGGTGCCGTCCGGCCGGGCTGCCAGCCGCCGCCTGATCTCGCCATACAGTCGGTCGCGCTGCCAGGCGGCCATCGCGATGTGACCGGAGAACGTGTCCAGCAGAGAGATGTACTCCTGAGCTGTGTAGCGGCGCGACCAGATGAACTCCTTAGTCAGCGTGACCGCGAAGAGGCCGGTGCCCTCGATCGCAGCGCGGAGGGTGGGCAGGCTACCCGGCTCCGGGAAACGGGACCCGGGCGGCAGGCGCTCGCCGATCTCGTCGTACACGTCCTGGATCTTGCGGAAGAACGGATCTCCGTCCGCCGCGGGCAGCACATGGTCGGCCGCCCAGATGGCCAGGTGACCGCCGGGCCGCAGGGCCTGCCAGGCGCGCTCGTAGCCGACCGACGGGTCGATCCAGTGCCACGCGGTTGCCGAATAGACCAGGTCGAACCGCTGCTTCTCCGGCGGCTGCCAGGTCTCGAACGCCTGCTGCACAACATTGACCAGGCCGAATCTCGCGAGATTCCGCCGGGCGGTCGCCGCCAGCTGCGGACCGAGTTCGAGAGCGGTGATCTCGAAGCCGCGCTCTGCGAGCGGGATCGTCGCCTTCCCTGTGCCGGCACCAACCTCCAGCAGCCGGGCGCCGGGCTGCAAGCCGGCCTCTGCAACGAGATCATCGAACAGTTCGCCGGGGTAGTCCGGGCGGGCCGCGTGGTAGTGCTCGGCGACCGATTCGAAAGTGACCTTCAGCCGGTCTCTCGCGGACGCTTCACGCTCGGCCATGCGGTGACTTTACGGGGCGCCTGGCACCACGTGCACCCGGATAAGCAGCCACCACCTGCTGGGCTGCGAGCTCTACCAGCGGCCGTAGTGCACCATGTCGGCGAGCGGCCGCCGCCGAGCACGCAGATCGCGCTTCTCGGTCTCGGCGTCGTGGCCGATGGCAATGGCGCCGATCGGCTCGTGATCGTCCGGCACGTCGAAGGCCGCCCGGAACTTGTCGACCGCTTCCGGCACGATGCCGAAGTAGACCGCGCCGAGGCCCTCGTCGACGACGGTGAGCAGGATGAGCAGCGCTGCCATCCCGGTATCGATATGCCAGAACGGTACCGGCCACCTCGCCTCGTCCCGGTCCGTCCAGCCCTTGTCGGGCAGCGCGTACCGGTCAAGGTATGCGCGCTTGCAGGACATCGGCACGATGATCAGCGGTGCGGTCCGCGCAGTCTCGCTGACCGCCTCGCCCGTGACCCGCCAGAAATCTGCCAGCTCCGCGCCGGTGAGCACCAGGAATGCCTGTCCCTGCGAGAATCCGGCCGACGGGCCGCGGACCGCGTTGGCGAGGATGCGGTCGAGGCTGGCCTGGCCGACCGGCTCGGCGGTGAAGCGCCGCACCATGCGGCGCTGCCTGATGACGTCCTGCAGTTCCATGCGGTGAACCTACCCGCAGTTCTCCGCCGCCTAGCCGAGCTCGCCCGCCTGCTCGGGTGTGCTCCCGTGACGGAGTCGCGCGGTCCACCGTTCCTCGATGTGCCCGTAGCGCCAGATCAGGACCGCAGCCGCCCAGGTCACCACGAACAGTCCGACGATCGCGAACCCAGCCGCGTTGAGGTTGAAGTCGCGCATGAAACCCCAGAACCCGCCGTCCTGACTGAGCCCTCTGACTTCGGTCGAGATGAGTCCCAGCGTCTCGATGCCTCCGACGAGGAAGCAGATGGCGACCGACAGGCCGGTGATGGCGAGGTTGTAGTAGACCTTGCGGACCGGGTTGAAGAACGCCCAGCCGTAGGCGAGGTTCATAAAGATGCCGTCGGTCGTGTCCATGAGCGCCATGCCGGCGGTGAACAGGACCGGCAGGCAGCAGATCGCGTACCAGGGGAGGTGCTGAAGGGCGAGGAACGCGGTCGTACCGAGCAGCAGCACCTCGGTCGTGGTGTCGAAGCCGAGCCCGAACAGGACCCCGATGGGGTAGAGCTGCCACTCCCTGCTGATGGCCCTGGCCCATCGGCCGAAGAAGCGGTTCAGCAGGCCGCGGTTGTCGAGCTGCCGCTCCAGCTCGGCCTCGTCGTACTCGCCGCGTCGCATGGACCGGAAGACCTTGCCGATGCCAGCAAGGATGACCAGGTTGAGCGCCCCGATGAGGAACAGGAAACCCGCCGAGATCAGGGTGCCGAACAGCGACCCGAACCGCTCGAGTACGGAGTTGCTGTTCATGACCTGTCCGAAGACAACCTTCTCCGCGATCACGATGGCGACGCCCATCGCGACCACGACGGTGGAGTGGCCGAGCGAGAAGAAGTAGCCAAAGCAGAACGGGCGTGGCCTCCGGGTGCCCTGGCGCGCTGAGATCTCCTTGCGGGTGGTGTTGTCGATCACGGCGATGTGGTCGGCGTCGAAGGCGTGCCGGAGGCCCAGCGTGTAGGCGAGCACGCTGACGCCGATGCCGAGGCCTTTGTAGTGGGCCGGGATCACGAACGCGACGAAGATAGTGAAGCCGATGATGTGCAGGCCGAGGATCGAGCCGTACATCCCGCGCACTCGGCGCCGCTCGGATGGTGTCATGGCGGCATAGGACTGCCGGACTAGGGCACCAAGCCGGGGCCGGGTTGCGGAGGACATGGTTGAACGCTAGCGATAAATGCACATTGTTTGCAAGTACAGTAGGGTCGCAATGGAGGTGGCGATGACGGGGTCGCAGCCGGCGGAAACTGTCACTGTCGGATCCGGTCCGCTGACGGCGGCGGATGTCCTAGCGGTGGCGCGGCGGGGCGCACAGGTCCGGCTCGCGAGCGAGGCCCTGGCGGAGGTCCGCCGGAGCAGGGAGATCGTCGAATCGCTGGCGGACGACGCCGAGCCGCACTATGGCATATCGACCGGATTCGGAGCCCTGGCCACCCGGCACATCCCCGCGGATATGCGCGCGCAGCTTCAGGCCAGCCTGGTGCGCAGCCACGCGGCCGGCTCCGGGCCGGACGTCGAGGACGAGGTTGTCCGCGCGCTGATGCTGCTGCGGCTGGCCACCCTCGCGACCGGCCGAACCGGGGCACGCGAGGAGACGGTTCAGGCCTACGCCGCCATGCTCAACTCGGGCCTGGTGCCAGTGGTGCACGAGTACGGGAGCCTCGGCTGCAGCGGTGACCTGGCTCCGCTGGCGCACTGCGCGCTGGCCATCACCGGCGAGGGGGTGGTGCGAGATGCCGACGGCCGGACGCTGCCAGCCGAGGAGGCCCTCGCGGCGGCCGGGCTCAAGCCCGTGCGCCTGCGCGAGAAGGAAGGCCTGGCGCTCATCAACGGCACCGACGGAATGCTCGGCATGCTGGTGCTCGCCATCGCCGATGCGCGGGAGCTGCTGAAGGTCGCGGACATCACCGCCGCCATGAGCGTCGAGGCGCTGCTCGGCACCGACGCCGCCTTCGCCGCGGACCTGCAGGCGCTGCGTCCGCACCCCGGCCAGGCCGCTTCGGCGGCCAACCTGCGCGCGCTGCTGGCAGGCAGCGCGATCATGGCCAGCCACCGCGGTCCTGAGTGCACGAGGGTGCAGGACGCTTACTCGCTGCGCTGCGCGCCACAGGTCGCCGGCGCGGTGCGCGACACCGTTGATCACGCTGCCGCGGTCGCGGGCCGGGAACTGGCGTCGGCGATCGACAACCCGGTGATCACGCTGGATGGCCGGGTCGAATCGAACGGTAATTTCCATGGCGCGCCGCTTGGGTACGTGCTCGACTTCTTGGCGATCGCCGTCGCCGATCTGGCGAGTATGTCCGAGCGTCGGACCGACCGGTTCCTCGACGTGGCTCGGAATCAGGGCCTTTCGGCGTTCCTCGCGAGCGATCCCGGCGTCGACTCCGGGCACATGATCGCCCAGTACACGCAGGCCGCGATCGTGTCCGAGCTGAAGCGGCTGGCGGTTCCCGCCAGTGTGGACTCGATCCCCAGCTCGGCCATGCAGGAAGACCACGTCTCGATGGGCTGGTCGGCCGCGCGCAAGCTGCGCCGAGCATTGGACGGCCTCACGAGGGTGCTGGCGATCGAGCTGCTGACCGCTGCGCGCGGCATCGAGTTGCGGGCACCGCTGGCGCCGTCCGCCGCGACCGGCGCCGTGGTCGCCGGCCTGCGCGCCGGGGCAGCCGGGCCGGGGCCCGACCGGTTCCTCGCGCCAGAGATCGAGGCGGCGGTGCGCTACGTGGCGGACGGCCGCGCGCTGCGCGCAGCCGAGGCGGTGACCGGCCCGCTGAGTTGACCGGAGTGCCGGCGTCAGGCCGTTCGTGGCTCGAACGGGTCTAGGAGCCGGACTCCGCAGCGCTGGACGTCGCGCACATTGCGAGTAACCAGAGTCCAGCCCCTGACGATTGCCGACGCCGCAAGCAGGCCGTCGACTACGGGCAGTGGATCCGGCACGTTGATTCGGCCCCATTCCTGGGCGATGCTGGCGTCGACCTCGACGATTCGGTCCCGAAAGCTCATCTGCAGGCCGGCTAGCCAGCGCTCCATTCGCGCCGCCTGCAGCGGGTCTCTGCGCCGTAGTCGCTCCACGCCGCGACGGATCTCGCCGATCGTGAGCACGCTGAGGTGCAGATCTGACGGCTCAACAGTGCCGAACCAGGCTAGTAACCGGCTGTCGGGGTCCTGTCTCTTCAGTTCGGAGACGATGTTGGTGTCGAGCAGGAAGGTCATCGCTCGTCTCCGAACTCGATGTCCCTTGGGTAGCTGACCGGCCGGCTGAGATCCAGATCGTCGAATGCCGGGCCGGACCGCAGATACTCCTTGAAGTCCATCGAGTTGCCCGTCATTCGGTACCAGTCCGTGATGTCGACGACGACGGCTATTTCCTCGCCGTGACGCGTCACGACCTGCGGACCGTCTACATGGGCCACGCGAAGCAATTCGCTGAACCGTTGCTTCGCCTCCTGAACCTGCCAGTTCACTGCCCCTGCTGCTCCGATCTGACTAGACAGTCTAGACAGATATAGCCTAGCCCACGGTCGCTCCCGCAAGCGGCCGGGCTTGCCGTTAGCGGTGCAGGGGCTCAGCCGTCGGCAGCTTCGGACTCGCCGGGTCGGGCTGGCGGCGTGTCGCGGGCTGCCGCAGCGCGGCTGCGGATGTCCTCGAGGCTGTCGTGCAAGGCTTGCCAGACCAGGCTGAGACTGGTGCCGAGCGGGTCGTCGCCGCCGATGACGGTGATACCGTCACGCTCGCTATCCCCGGCCGGCTGCCCGGGCTCTGGGGTGCGCGCCCGCAGAGCGTCTGACGCCGCCCGGCCGAGTGCCACGATGGCGAGGTCGGATGCCTCCACCGTCAGGCGATCTCCGCTGATGGTGACGAGCATCTGGCGGCGGCCCGCCTCCTCGGGCAGCTCGTCGGTGCTGCCGGCGATGTCGGCGGTTTTCAGCGCCTCGCGTACCCGGTCGAGATCAAGGCCAAGTCCCGTCAGCGCACGAGCGGCAGCGCTGTCTGCGTCTGCCAGCGAGGCCAGCAAAATGTGATGCGAGCCGACCGGTCCCTGGCCAGCCAGCCGAGCGGCTTCGGCCAGGGACGTGTCGGCGGCCGGCGTGGTTGACAATTCCCGCGAGACAGCCGGTTGTGGAGCGATCCGCGTTGCCCGGCTCACTTCAGCCCGGCGACGCAGCCAGCGCCGGGACGGACCGGGCGGAGCGGACGGGAGTAGCTCGGTCACCGCGGCCCGTACGGCCCCGAGGTTGCCGCCGTGCTTGGTAAGGATGCGGGCAGCCACGCCTTCGCCTTCGCGGACGATGCCGAGCAGCACGTGCTCAGGCCCGATGTAGTCGTGGCCGAGCTGCAATGCTTCCCGGAGGGCGAGCTCGAGGCACTTCTTTGCGCGCGGCGTAAAGGGAATGTGACCGCCTTGCATCGGTTGCTGTCCGAGGCCGATGATCTCGGTGACGTCGGTCACGCCGCTGGCGAGGTCCAGGCCGAAGCGCGCCACGGCCCTGGCGGCAATCCCGTCCGGCTCGGCGAGCAGTCCGAGCAGCAGGTGCTCAGTGCCGATGTAGTTGTGCTGGAGGCGTCGCGCCTCTTCCTGGGCGAGCACGATCGCCCGGCGCGCCTCGCTGGTGAATCGCTCGAACATGTCACCACGGTGAAGCTGTGCTTGATCCCTGTCAATACACTGCTATTAATAGGGTTAGCGTCTGTATGGAGAGGGGCTCCGCAGGTGGACTGGGAGGACCGGCTCGATGGGTGGGAGCTGGAGCTTGAGCTCAACGCTCAGCTCGACGGGTCCGAGTGGGTCACACTGGACCGTGCTGCCACGCAGACGGGAGCGTCCCGCGCTGCGCTGCGCAGCTGGTATCGGAGCGGCCAGATCCCGTCTCGACTCGTCGACGGCCCACACGGCCCGCAGCGACTCGTGCCGCTGCGCCTCGTTGCCGCCAGGGCGGAAGCATCACCGCGGCTCCGCCATGCGGCGCAGCGACAGCTCGCCGAGCAGGCGCAGCTCGAGATTCTGCGGCACCGCATCGACCAGCTCGAGACTCGCGTGTCGGAGCTCGAGCACGGTCTACGCCATCGGCAGTCTTAGCGTGCAGGACGATCTCGGCACCAACCGCGACCGGCTCCGGTGGAACGAGCGCTACGCGAGCGGCGCATACGCCGAGCCGTTCACCGTACGGCCGCTCGCCGAGCAGGCGATCGCGCTGCCGATGCCGGCCGGGCCGGCGCTCGACCTCGCAGCCGGACCGTCGGGAAGCGCGTTGCTCCTGGCCGCTCGCGGGCGGCACGTCACCGCCGTCGACGTGTCGGATGTTGCCCTGGACCTTCTCCGCACTGAGGCACAGCGACGAGGCGTCGCAGAGCTCATCACGTGCGTACACGCGGACCTGCTCTCGTGGCGGCCGGCGGTCGGCCGGGTGTACGCGCTCGTGCTCTGCACCGGGTATTTCGACCGGGCGGTGTTCACGGTGGCCGCCGGCGCGGTCGCGGCTGGCGGACTGCTCGGCTGGGAAGCGTTCACCCTGGCGGCTCGACGCGACCGGCCGCGGCTCCCGGCCGAATGGTGCCTGCGTCCCGGCGAGCCCGCGAGCCTGCTGCCGTCCGGTTTCGAGGTAATCAGTCAGGACGACGTGGGTGAGCAGCCCGCGGCGAGACGCCGGCTGCTTGCCCGGCGCCGGCTCTAGCGGCTGAGCGCGGCCGCGATCGCGGTGCCGACGGCGCGGGCGACCGGGGGCGGGAAGGCGTTGCCGACCTGCCGGTAGGCGGCGGTCTTGCGACCGGCGAACTGCCAGCTGTCCGGGAAGCCCTGCAACCTGGCCACCATGCGAACGGTCAGCTTCGGCGCCAGTCCGTGCGGGTGGTCAGGTCCGGGCGGGTGGTCCGCGATGCCGAGCCCATCAACCCCGAGCTCACGCCACGCCAGCCGGGCGCGTGTGGGGCCGAGATCCGGTCCGCCGTGCTTCTTGCTGCCGCCGACGATCGTGGGCGCGATGCCGTCGGCGCGCGCGGCCCAGGCGGCCGCGCCTGGCCAGCCCCGCGAGGCCATCAGGTCGGCCAGTGTCTCGCCGACCGTCGCCGGCCGGACCTCCAGCGGTCCTGGCCACTGAAAGGCATACGCCCACGGGATCGCGATCGCCACCAGCAGGAACCGTGGCCGCAACTGGGGAACGCCGTGATCGCTGGCGCTGACCAGATTCCACCAGGCCCGATAGCCGAGCTGACCCAGGCTGTCGAGAACCTGAGCGCGATAGCCATCGAACCGGTGAGTACTCAGACCCTTCACGTTCTCCAGCAAGACAGCCCGCGGGCGTGACTCCGCGACCAGGCGCAGCGCCTGCGGGAACAGGTCACGGTCGTCGCCGCGGCCGAGCTGCTTGCCTGCGATCGAGAACGGCGGGCACGGCACGCCACCGGCCAGCAGGTCCACGCCTGCGTAGGCGTGCCCGTCGATGTTGGCGACGTCGTCCTCGACGATCTTCCACTCATCGCCGCGGTTACGGCGCAACGTCTCGCACGCGTCGGCGTCGAGCTCGATCGCCGCAGCGTGCCGGAAGCCGGCCTGCTCCAGGCCGAGTGCCTGGCCGCCC
>DASQIW010000137.1:0-35651 GCA_035631375.1 Streptosporangiaceae bacterium | reverse complement strand
GGTCCGCAAGCGGATCATCGCCGACAGGCTGCGCATCGACGGACGTGGCGTGGAGGACATCCGCCAGCTGTCTGCCGAGGCGGGCGTGCTGCCCCGGGTGCACGGCTCGGCGCTGTTCGAGCGCGGCGAGACGCAGGTGCTGGGTGTGACGACCCTGAACATGCTCCGGATGGAGCAGATGATCGACACGCTCAACCCCGAGAAGACCAAGCGATACATGCACAACTACAACATGCCGCCGTACTCGACCGGTGAGACCGGTCGCGTCGGCTCGCCCAAGCGCCGCGAGATCGGCCACGGCGCCCTCGCCGAGCGGGCGCTGATCCCCGTGCTGCCCACGCGCGAGGAGTTCCCCTACGCCATCCGCCAGGTGTCGGAGGCGATCGGGTCGAACGGCTCGACGTCGATGGGCTCGGTCTGCGCATCCACCATGTCGCTCCTGGACGCGGGCGTTCCGCTCAAGGACATGGTGGCGGGAATCGCGATGGGCCTGATCCACGAGGGCGGCGAGTACGTCACGCTGACCGACATCCTCGGTGCCGAGGACGCGTTTGGCGACATGGACTTCAAGGTGGCGGGCACCAGGGACGTCATCACCGCCCTGCAGCTGGACACCAAGCTTGACGGCATCCCCGCCAGCGTGCTGGGCGCCGCGCTCCGGCAGGCCCGAGGCGCAAGGCTCACCATTCTCGGCGTCATGCGGGAGGCCATCGAAGCGCCGAGCGAGATGAGCCCGCTGGCCCCGCGGATCATCACGGTCAAGGTGCCCGTCGACAAGATCGGCGAGGTCATCGGCCCCAAGGGCAAGATGATCAACTCGATCCAGGAGGACACCGGCGCGGAGATCACCATCGAGGACGACGGCACGATCTACATCGGCGCCACCGACGGAACCTCGGCCGAGGCTGCCCGGTCGGCGATCAATGCCATCGCCAACCCGCACATCCCCGAGGTGGGGGAGCGGTTCCTCGGCACCGTGGTCAAGACGACCACGTTCGGTGCGTTCGTGTCGCTGCTGCCGGGCCGTGATGGCCTGCTGCACATCACCCAGATCCGCAAGCTGCACGGCGGCGCCAGGATCGAGAACGTCGACGACGTCATGAAGGTCGGCGACAAGATCCAGGTCGAGATCCGCGAAATCGACGATCGCGGCAAGCTGTCGCTGGTGCCGGTCGAGGTAGTGGAGCGGGAAGCCGCCGGGGAGGACCTCGGCGGCGGCGGGGACGAGCCCCGGTCCCGTGACCGCCACGACCGCGGCGGAGACCGGGGGCGCGGCGATCGCGACCGGGGCGATCGCGACCGGGGCGGCCGCGACCGGGGCGACCGCGGGGACCACTACCGCACCAGGCAGCGGAGCCGCACCGGTCCAGGTGGTGGCGACAGCCCGGCTGGCCGCGATCAGGGCAACTCCTGACGGCGGGCCCCGAGATCATGACGGCTATCGCGCGGACGGTGCTGCCGGGCGGTCTTCGGGTCGTGACTGAGCAGCTGCCGGAGATGCGCTCGGTGGCGTTCGGGATCTGGGCTTGTGTCGGCTCCCGCGACGAGGACGCCGCGCATGCCGGCGCGACCCACTATCTCGAGCATCTGCTGTTCAAGGGCACGGCCCGGCGCACGGCGCTGGACATCTCGGCGGCGATGGACGCGGTTGGCGGTGAGCTGAACGCGTTCACCGCCAAGGAGTACACGTGCTACTACGCCCGGGTCCTCGACGAGGACCTGCCGCTCGCGATCGACGTCCTGTCTGACATGGTGACCAGCTCGCTGCTGGCGCCGAAGGATGTCGACGCCGAGCGCGGCGTCATCCTCGAAGAGATCGCGATGAACGAGGACGACCCAGCCGATCTCGTGCACGAGGCGTTCGCCGCGGAGCTGTTCGGCGACACCCCGCTCGGCCGTCCGATCCTCGGCACCGTCGATTCGATCAACTCGATCACGGCCGACCGGATCGCTGAGCATTACCGGGCCCGGTACCTGCCGCACAACCTGGTGGTGGCCGCCGCCGGCAGTCTCGAGCACGCGCGCGTGGTGGAGCTGACGTCGGCCGCGTTCGGGTCCCGGCTGTCGGGTGCCGTCGAGCCGAGCGCACCGCGGCTGTCCGGGCCTGCCCAGGGCCAGCCAGGCGGCACCGGCGTGCGGCTGGTGTCCAGGCCGGTCGAGCAGGCGAATCTCGTGCTCGGCGGCATCGGCCTGGCTCGTAACGATCCGCGCCGGTTCGCGCTCGGAGTGCTCAATGCGGCGCTGGGCGGCGGCATGTCGTCCCGGCTGTTCCAGGAGGTCAGGGAGAAGCGCGGCCTCGCCTACTCGGTGTACAGCTTCTCCTCCCAGCACGCCGACACTGGCCAGTGGGGCGTGTATGCGGGCTGCCTGCCAGCCAAGACCGAGGAAGTCCTCGCCATCTGCCGGGACGAGATCGCCAAGGTCGTCGACTCCGGGCTCACCGACGAGGAACTCGAGCGGGGGAAGGGCCAGCTGCGCGGGTCGATCGTGCTCGGCCTGGAGGATCCGTCGTCGCGGATGACGCGGCTCGGCAAGTCCGAGCTGGTCTATCCGCGGCTGGAGCCCGTCGAGGAGATCCTGGCCGAGATCAGCGCGGTCACGCACGACCACATACGAGAGGTCGCGTCGGCGGTGCTTCGGCAGCAGATGGCACTCGCCGTCGTCGGGCCGTTCGACGACGACGAGGCGTTTACCGCAGCGCTCGCCTCCTAGCCATGCCATCGGTCGGGACGCCGGGTCCGCTGCTCGGCGCGGGCCGGTCCGCTGACGTCTACGCGCTCGGCGCAGGCCGGGTGCTGCGCCGGTACCGGGTGCCGATCGATGTCGCGGCCGAGGCCCGGCTCATGCGCTACCTCGCCGCATCGGGCTTTCCGGTGCCGGAGGTCTATGACGCCGACGGGCAGGACATCGTGATGGAACGGCTCGACGGGCCGGACCTGCTCGCTGACATCGGTCGTCACCCGTGGCTGATCCGCAGGCACGCTCGGACGCTGGCGGATCTGCACAACCGGCTGCATCAGATCAGCGCGCCCGCTGGCCTGCCGGAGGTCACTGGTCCGGGCGGCACAGTGTTCGGCGCAGGGAACGTGGTTATGCACCTGGACCTGCACCCCGCCAACGTGATGCTGACTGCGCGCGGACCTGTGGTCATCGACTGGGTCGATGCGCGCTCAGGCCCGGCAGGCGCGGACGTGGCGGTCGCCTATCTCATCATGACCACCGCGGAAACCGACCTGGTCTCCCGGCGGATCCGCCCCCTTATCGGGTTGCTGAGGGCAGAGTTCATCAGGGGCTTCCTCGCCGCGGCAGCTGACAGCCCGTGGCCCCATATAGCGGCCGCGGCGCGGCTGCGGCTGACCAACGTCAACACCCGGCCGTCCGAGGCCGCGCGGCTGTTGCGCATCGCCGAGCGGGCTGAATCGGCCGGCCGGCCCGCGCCGGCCGGCTAGCTGCCGGGCTCTTCGGCGGGCGCGGGCGCGGTCCCTGGGGTGGTCGCTGGCGCTGTCGCCGGGGGGTTCGCTGGCGCTGTCGCCGGGGCGTTGGCTGGCGCCTTCGCTGGCGCCTTCGCCGGGGCGGTCGCTGGCGCCGTCGCTGGCACGGCGCAGACCATGCCGTCGCTGTACCCGGCCGCACCGACGCCGAGCGCCAGGTTGAACCGCCCGCGCATGTTCTCCAGGGCGATGAGGTGCGTGAGCTCCACGAGCTGCTCGTCGTCGAAGTGCGCGCGGAGCCGGCCGAAGAGCTCGTCGGGCACGTCGACCGGCGTCGTGCTCATGCCGGTGGCGTAGTCGAGGACCAGCTTGTCGACGTCGCTGAACTCCTCGCTGGTCCGGTAGTGGGGCAGCGCGACCTGCTCGGCGTCCGTCAGGCCCCAGCCGCGGCTCACCGCCGACCCCAGGTCGATGCAGTACTCGCACTGGGTCAGCGTCGCCGCTCGCAGCTCCGCCAGCGCCCGGGTACGGTTGTCCAGCCGGTTCAGCTTCGCCCTGTTCGCCGTCGCCTGCTCGAGACTGCCGATCCCCTTCAGCAGGCCGGGTACCCGGGCATAGACCCGCAGCGGCTCGATCCCGTCCGGTACTGCGCGCCCGGCTAGCCGCGCGAGCATCCGCCGGGTAAAGAAGTACGCGATTCGCACCTGCAGCCCGGCCTGCCGGTCCGTGACGCCAGTGATCCGGGCCATCGTGTCAGAGCTCCCAGGCCGGGGGCGGTAGCGGCTCATCGGGGTCGTCCAGCCACGCGCGGATCTGTTCGCCGTGCTCATCCAGTGCGGGTGGCGGCAGGTCGTAGCGCGGCGCGGTAGCGGAGAACGTCAGCGCGTTGCGGATGCCCGGCATGGCCGTCTCGCCGCGGCCGGCCAGCACGACCGGGTCGAGCCCGATCTGCTCGGCGAATGCCACGCCACCTGCGACGCTGTTGATCGGGCCGCATGGCACGCCGACGGCGATGAGCAGGTCGAACCACTCGCTGGCTGACCGGGCCTTGAGCTGCTCGACCAGCAGCGGCCGGAGCTGATCCCGGTTCGAGGTGCGGCCCGAGTTGGTCGCGAACCGCTCGTCGTCGGCAAGCTCGGGCGCGCCGAGAACCGTGCACAGGTTACGGAACTGAGCGTTGTTGCCAGCCGCGATGACGAGGTCACCGTCGCCAGTCGGCAGTGGCTCGTAGGGGAACAGGCTCGGGTGCGAGTTACCCATCCGGTGGGGCACGACCCCGGCCGAGGCGAACGCGCCGGTCTGGTTGACCATCCCGGCGAGGGCGGCGGACAGGAGATTGACCTCGACGTGCTGACCTTCACCGGTCCGCCGCCGATAGTCGAGCGCGGCGAGCACCCCGATGACGGCCTGCAAGCCGGACATCACGTCGAAGACCGCGATGCCCGCCCGGTACGGCGGACCGTCCGTGTCACCCTGCAGGCTCATCATCCCTGACATGGCCTCAACGATCAGGTCGTAGCCGGGCAGATGGGCGCCGCCACCGGAGCCGAATCCGGTGATCGACGCGTAGATCACCGCGGGGTTCGCCGTCTGCACGGTCTCGTAGTCGAGCCCGAACTGTCGTAGCCCGCCGGGCTTGAAGTTCTCGACCATGATGTCGGCGCGCCGGGCGAGCTCGGCTGCCGCTGCGCGGTCACCTGCGTCCTTGAGATCGAGCAGGACCGAGCGCTTGTTGCGGTTGACGGACAAGTAGTACGTGGAGATGCCAGCGTGGACCGGGGGCATCCAATGCCGGGTGTCGTCGCCGCCCGGGCCTTCGACCTTGATGATCTCTGCACCCAGGTCGCCCAGGATCTGCGTGCAGAACGGCCCGGCGAGCACCCGCGAGAAATCGGCGACCAGCAGCCCGGTGAGCGGGCCCGGCCGCCGGGCAGGAGTCTGGTTCATCGCACGGCAACGTTACCGGAGGGCGAACGGAAAGCCAGGCGTGGACTGCCTCGTCCCGTCGAGGCCAATCGTGAGACCCGCGTAGCCCTCGACCGCCTCGACGAACGCCAGGCCGTCGGGACCGGCGACCGCGAGTCCGGTTGCCAGCGCATCGGCCAGGCCAAGATCAGGTCCGGTCACGGTGGCGGACGCAGCCCTGGCCCCGGCCAGGCCCGAGCGCGGGTCTATGAGATGAGGCCCGCGCTCGTAGCTGCCAGAGGTCGCCACTGCGCCGGTGAGCTCGACGATCTCGGCCAGCCGGCGCGGGGCTGCCGGGTCGGCAATGCCGATGCGAAACGGCTGGCCTGTCGGCATCCGGCCGGAACTGGCGATGTCGCCCGCCGCGTTGACCATCGCACCCGAGATGCCGTCCGCCGACGCGAGGGCGGCCAGGGCCCGCTGAGCGGCCCAGCCCTTCACGTAGCCGGTGGGGTCGAACCCGCCGGGCATCGCCCACGGGTCGAACCACCCGCGAGACAGCTCTCGGGCAGCCTCGCACGCCGCGATCACGTCGGCGACCTCCGCTGGCGTGTCCGCCGCGCTGATCTCGCCGCGGCGCAGGCGGCTGACCGGGCTGTCCTCGCGCCACGTGCTGAAGACTTCGTCGGCTCGGTGCAGGAGGTCGCAGGCTCGCTGGATCTGCCCGGAGAGCCCGGCGCGCTGGCCGGGGGTCGCTGCTAGCCCGGGATACACGTCGATCGTGATGACCGTGCCCATAACGGTCTCGAGCCGGCTGACCGGCGATATCGTCACGCGAACCCGAGCGAGTGCAGCGCCCCCTGGAGCGACTGGGCGAAGCCCGCGCTCGTGTAGCTCGCGCCGGAGACGCCCTGGATGTTGGCGCTCTGCGCCTGCAGGACCTCCTGCTCCAGCATCGGGATGGACTGCTGGTCGATGAACTGGGACCGGGCATTGCTGCCATCGTCAAGAGAGGCGAGGGCGACCTTGACGATGCGGTGACCGGACACGGTGACCCGTACCGAGAGCGTGCCGTAGTCGTAGTAGACCGATGGCCCCACCGCACTGCGCCCGGCCCCCGACTGCTGGCTGGCTGACCCGGCCGACGCGCCGCTCGCCTTGCCGCCCTGGCTGGACCCTGAGGCTGCCGGGCTGGCGCCGGAAGCCGACGCAGCGGGCAGCGCCGATCCCGCGGGGCTGGCCAGGCTGACGGGCGCCGTGTGGAACTTCAGCACGCCAATCAGGCCCACCACGGTCCCGGCGATGACAATCGGCGCACGCTTCATGACAGCGAACCCGAGCTGGCGCTAGACAGCATCTTCTCCTTCTCCGTGTCCGCTAGAACCCGAACGACTCGATGTGGATCTGCTCGGGCGGCACGCCAAGCTTCGCGGCCATCTCGACAATCTCGGTACCGAAGCCCTCCGGCCCGCACACGTAGATATCGCGGGTGACGATGTCGGGCACCAGATGGCGCAGATGCCGGGCACCCAGCCGGACCTTCTGGCGCGGCCCGACGAGCTCGTGCAGCCGGCCGCCATGATGCTTGACCAGGGAAGAGATCTCGTCCCGATGGACCAGCCCGTCCTGCGTCGATGCGCGGAGCAGAACGGTGACGTCGGTCTGGCCGGGCAGGTCCTCCAGCAGCGCCCGCAGCGGCGTGATGCCGACGCCGGCCCCGACCAGCAGCACGCCGTCGGTCGTCCGCGCGTGGTGGGTGAAGGCTCCGTAGGGTCCCTCGATGGCGACTGGCGTGCCCGGTCGCAGCCGGGTCACGAGGCGGCTGAAGTCGCCGGTGGCCTTGATGGTGACACGGAGGTAGGGCGGGCGCGGCAGCGCCGAGAGCGAGAACGGGTGCGCCTGCCACCACAGGTCCCTGGTGAGAAACCGCCATTGGAAAAACTGCCCGCCGGACACCGCCAGCTGGTCAAGGTGCCGTCCCTGGCAGATGACCGAGACCACGCCGGGCGCCTCGTCCCGAACCTCGACGACGCGCAGCCGGTGCTTGAGGCTGCGCCAGACCGGCTGGCTGACCCGGAAGATCAGGACCAAGCCCGCGGTGGCGACCCAGACCGTGATCCACAGCGCCCGGGTCAGCGGGTGACCGACGAAGGATGCCCCGGTCACGATCTGGTGGGCAAAGGCCAGGGCGAGGCCGAGGTACAGGTACAGGTGGATCGCCCACCATGTCTCATATCGCAGCCGGCGCCGGACCGCGTGATACGAGGTGATCCCGGCCAGCAGGAGCAGGCCGAATCCGACTGATGCCGCGAGGATGTCGCGGTAAGAGCGCAGCAGCACCCACACCTCGTGCAGGAGCCCTGACCGGTCTGCCTCGGCGTAGCCGATGGTGATCGCCACGACGTGGGTAGTGATCAGCCCGATGGCCCACGGGGCGATCTTCCGGTGCCAGCGGATGAGCTGGTCCTGGCCGACGCTGCGCTCGAGCCAGGGCAGCCGCGCGATGAGCACGATCATGATCAGCATGAGGTAGGCGCCGGTCAGCGCGGCCAGCCGCCCGACGGCGGTCACCAGCCCGCCTGGCGCCACGAGGGCCCCGTGACTCTCGTTCGTCAGCGCGGACGCCACGACGACCCCGAAGCCGATGCCCGCGAGCCCTGCGCAGACGTCCACGAACCGGGGCCGGGGCGCGGGGGCTGACCGCCGCCAGATCACGTGCGGCACGCGCCCGTGGTCGCCGGCCGACGGCTGACTAATCGGGCTGGTGGCAGCGTCAGGCAACACGTCCTCATGATCGGCGGCCGGGCTGGGCACAGCCTCCGCACTAACCGAGCGTTCACTCTCAGGAGGGTGAAGATCGGGTTAAGGGACCGGATTCGCCGCTAGCTTAGCTGAAGTCAGGACAGCTGACCTGGCATAACGCAGCAGCCCGTTCCGCGTACTCCTTGAGCTGCGCCAGCTCCTCTGTCCAGCCGCGCTGGTTTCCTTCCGCCGCCTGCCCTTGCTCGGCCCGGTTGATCTTCAAGCTCGCGAAGCCGGTCTCGATGACCCGAAGCAGGGTTCCGAGCGGCACCTCGGTGAGGGTGAATTCCACCAGCGTGCCCGTTCCGGTCCCCGGATCGGCCCCGGCATCTCTCGCCCATCGGTAGGAGAACACGCTGGGCTGCTCGACCCGCTCGACGACCGCCTGGAACACGGCCTGATCCTGCCAGCCGAACTGGGCGTGACCACCCGGCCGCAGGTCGATCTCGGCAGATGCGCCGAACCAGTGCGCGACGTCCTCGGCGCTGGTCAGCACTTCCCATACGCGCTCGCGCGACGCGTCGATCACGACGTCTCGCTCGATCCAGTCCTGTGCCATGCTGCATTCCTTCCCGCCTGGATCCCGTCGCACCAAGCCGGCGCCCGTCGCTGCCCGCACGCCAGGGCCGAACGGCCCGGCCGCCGGGCAGCGTCAGAGCTGGCCGACGTCGGTCACCGTGACGACAGCGACCCCGGCGTCGTCGGAGGCGTCCAGGTCCACGGTGGCCGAGAAGCCCCAGTCGTGATCACCGGCGGGATCGTCGAAGATCTGCCGTGCCGTCCACAGGCCGGGATGCTCCTCGAGAATCAGCATCCTGGGACCCCGCGCATCGGCCCCCGTGAGAATCTCGCCGTGCTCAGCGAAGTATGGCTCGAGGGCGTCCGCCCACGCGTCGGCATCCCAGCCGGCGTCGGAGTCCAGCTCGCCCAGTTCGTCGAACCGTCGCAGCGCGGCCAGCTCGACCCGGCGGAACAGCGCGTTGCGCACCAGCACCCGGAACGCCCGCTTGTTCCCGGTGACCGCGGGCGGCCGGTCAGCCGCGAGGTGCTCGGCTTCCTCGACCGGGTTGCGCAGCTTCTCCCACTCGTCGATGAGGCTGTGGTCGACCTGCCGGACCAGCTCGCCGAGCCACTCCGTCAGGTCGGCTAGCTCCTCGGTCCTGGCCTCCTCCGGCACCGTCTGCCGCAGCGCCTTGTAGGCGTCGGCCAGGTACCGCAGCACCAGCCCCTCCGATCTGGCGAGCCCGTAGAAGCTGACGTACTCGGCAAACGTCATGGCCCGTTCGGCCATGTCGCGGGCCACCGACTTGGGCGACAGCTCGTGGTCGCGCACCCACGGGTGGCCACGGGCATAGATCTCGTAGGCACCAGAAAGCAGGTCGGCGAGCGGCTGCGGGTAGCTGACCGACTCCAGGAGCTCCATCCGCTCGTCGTACTCGATTCCCTCGGCCTTCATCGCCGCCACCGCCTCGCCGCGCGCACGGAACTGCTGCGCGCTCAGCAGCGGCCGCGGGTCGTCGAGGGTCGATTCGATCACCGATACGACGTCGAGCGCGTAGTCCGGAGCCGTGAGGTCGAGGAGCTCGATGGCGGCGAGGGCCAGCGGCGACAGCGGCTGATTGAGCGCAAAGTCCTCCTGCAGGTCGACCGTCAGCCGGGCACACCGGCCGTCGGAGTCGGGCGCGCTGAGCCGCTCGACCACGCCGCCGGACAGCAGCGCGCGGTAGATGGCGATGGCGCGGTGGATGTGCCGCCGCTGCGCGGGCCGGTCCTCGTCGCTGTCGGTGATGAGGTGCCTCATGGCCGTGTACGCGTTCCCCGGCCGGCCGATCACGTTGAGCAGCATGGCGTGGCTGACGTCGAAGCTCGACGCCAGCGGCTCCGGCTGGGCTGCGACCAGCCGCTCGAACGTCGGGCGGCCCCACGACACCATGCCAGGCGGCGGCTTCTTGCGGACCATCTTCCGGCGCTTACGGGGATCGTCCCCGGCTTTGGCCAGCATCCGCTCGTTCTCGATGACGTGCTCGGGCGCCTGCACCACGACCCGGCCCATCGTGTCGAACCCGGCCCGGCCTGCCCGCCCGGCGATCTGGTGGAATTCCCGCGCCAGCAGCAGCCTGGTCCGCGTGCCATCGAACTTTGACAGCGACGTGAACAGGACCGTGCGGATCGGCACGTTGATGCCGACGCCGAGGGTGTCGGTGCCGCAGATGACCTTGAGCAGCCCGGCCTGGGCGAGCGTCTCGACCAGGCGGCGGTATTTCGGCAGCATCCCCGCGTGGTGCACCCCGATCCCGTGCCGGACGAGGCGCGACAGCGTCCTGCCGAACCCTGGCGCGAACCGGAACCCGCCGATCAGCTCGGCGATCTCGTCCTTTTCCGCCCTGCTGGACACGTTCACACTCATCAGGGCCTGCGCCTGCTCGATGGCCGCGGCCTGAGTGAAGTGGACGATATAGACAGGCGCGTCGCCGGTGTCGAGGATTTCCTGCACGGTCTCGTGCACCGGCGTCAGTTCAAAAGAGAAGGTCAGGGGAACGGGCCGCGTCGCCGAGCTCACCACCGCCGTGTCGCGGCCGGTGCGGCGGGTCAGGTCCCGCTCGAACCGGCTGACGTCGCCGAGGGTCGCGGACATGAGCAGGAACTGCGCCCGCGGCAGCTCGATGAGCGGCACCTGCCACGCCCAGCCGCGATCGGGGTCGGCGTAGTAGTGGAACTCGTCCATCACTACCTGGCCGATGTCCGCGCCGGACCCCTCGGGCAGGGCGATGTTAGCCAGAACCTCCGCGGTGCAGCAGATGATCATCGCACCGGCATTGACGCTGCCGTCGCCGGTCATCATGCCGACCTCGTCAGGCCCGAAAATGTCGCACAGCGCGAAGAACTTCTCCGACACCAGCGCCTTGACCGGCGCGGTGTAGAAGGTCCGGTCGTCGCGCGCGAGGGCGGTGAAGTGCGCGCCGGTCGCGACGAGGCTCTTGCCCGACCCGGTCGGCGCGGACAGGATCACGTTCGCCCCCGAGACGATCTCGATCAGCGCCTCTTCCTGGTGCGGGTACAGCGCGAAGCCCTGCTCGGCGGCCCAGTCAGTGAACGCGGCGAAGACGTCGTCCGGCTCGGCGCCGTGGGGGAGTCGGTCGGTAAGAGTCATGTCGTCGTCCATGCTGCCAGTCCGCTGGCAGCATGGACGACGACGGTGGCCGCTAGTACCTCGTCGGGGCTAGCCGTTCGCGCACGTAACGCCGTTGGGCCCGTAGAAGCCCGGGCCGGCGAGACCTGGCCCCGTGATGTCGGGCTTCGTGGCGGTACCACTGGGATACGCGGTGTCGAACCATTCAGTGAAGAACCGGCTGAGCAAGCTCTGGCACCCTGCGCTCTGGTTCGGCAGAGCGTTTGCGAACGCGGCTTCCCACTGAGCCTCGGTGATCGACCCGCCACCGTAGGTCTGCTGGACCTGCTGCAGCACCTTGGTGAACCTCGCAGTGCCGAGGATCTGCCAGAGCGCTATATAAGCGCTGCCCGGCCGCTCGTACGTCGGGCTGCCGTCGAACAGCGAGTACGGCGTCGGATTGGACGGTGCCAGGGCCCAGAAGCTGGCGCCCCGTGCGTAGTTGGCGTTGAACTGCGCGATCAGGCTGGCCTGGAACGCCGCCTGCCCGGCTGCGGTACCCGGACCGCCGGCCGCGTTCTCGGCGTTGCGCGCCGCGAACATATACTCCCCGAGCGTCGCCATGCCCTCCTTGAAGAAGGTCATGGTGTAGTTGCTCTCGCTGACGTTGTCGCCCCACCACTGGTGCATGTTCTCGTGGTTGAAGGTGTCGGTGTCGATCGTGCCGCCCGCGAAGGTGATCATCGTCTGCATCTCCTCCTCGAAGCTGGCCGAGGGGGTGCCCACCACGACGCCGTCGGTGTCAAACGGGAACGGCCCGTTGAACTGGCTCTGGAAGTCGGTGATGTCCTGCTGCTGGTCCATGATCGCCTGATTGGCGGCCTGCTGTTTCGCGCTGATGGCGCTGTCCTGCGCCTCCTTGTAGACGATGCCGTCGCTGCCCACGCGGGTAGAGAACGTGTAGTTGCCGACACTGTCCTCGACCAGGTAGCTCGCGATCGTGGCGGCCGAGTGCCAGTGGTAGGTGGTTGACCCGGCGGGGAAGTTCGCGTCTGGCGCGCTGTGCGTCGTCGACACGAGGTCGCCGTTGGCCACTGTCGTCTTGCCGGCGTTGACGGTGTCGTAGAAGTCATACGTCAGCTTCGCCGCCGGGTAGTCGTTCAGCGGCATCCAGTCCTCGGTGGCAACCGGCTCGGTAGTGACGAAGCCGCCCCCCTTGGCGGCGAACCAGCCCTCAGTGGTGCCATCGCCGTCGTTGTGCACGCCGGGCCGGCCAGTGTAGTTCACGACGACGGTGAACGTTGAGCCGGATGCGATCGGTGCTTGCGGGGTGATCACCAGCTTGTTCGCCGGGCACTGGGTACCGTCGAGCGAATCCGCGCCGACCTTGGTGTTCGGCAGTTCGGGCGAGCACGCAGGCGGCAGCGGGTTGTTACCCGGGCCGCCGACCGGATTGAGCTGAGACGCCTCGTGCGCCAGCGGATTGGGATCGTTCTGGCCGATCGGGTCGCCCGGGTAGGTGGGCTGCACGAAGGTGAACGATGCTGGCGCGCCGTTCACCGTGACGGACTGGACGCTCATGTCCGGCCCGTCCTGCTTGTTTGCTGACTGCCGCTCGAAGTCCAGGCTGAAGTCCGTCAGGCACTGCGTCGCCTGGTCGGTGAGAGCGACGTTGTTGCCTGTCAGGAAGGTGTTCGCGTTCGCGTCGTACACCATGTGGACGTCGGTGTGCTTGCTCGTATAGCCGCCGTTCCCGGTCTCCGGGTACATCCGTGACCCCACCGGAGCCAGCGTGTGCGCTCCTGAAGAGCACCCCGAGGTATCGGCGGAGGCGGCCGGGCCCCCCGACACTACGCTGGCGCCTAATAGGGCCAGGGACGCGGTCGCGGTCGTGACAGTTATCAGCAGGCGGCGAGTCGCCATTCCGAATCTCCTGTCTTCTCAGGTTACTTTGACCAAACTGCGTAGCGTTTGACGGCTAATTCAGCATCCTAACGAGAGGAGGTCGCGTCAGGACATGACACAAGAACCACTGAGCGTCGTGATCACCGGCGGCGCCGGGTTCATCGGCACGCGACTGGCCAGCGAGATCCTTGCTCGTGGCGCGCTCTCGGTCGCCGGAGCGCCGGCCCGGCCGGTGACGAGCCTGGCCCTGCTCGACCGGGTCCCGCCGGCAGCAAAGCTCAGTACGGACTCGCGCGTGACGGCCTGGCAGGGCGATCTTGCCTCCGAGCTCAGCGGCAGTGGCGGCGGCCCGCTCGCCGGAGCGGATGTCGTCTTTCACCTGGCCGCGGCGGTGAGCGGGGAGTGCGAGCGCGACTTCGACCTCGGCATGCGCGCCAACCTGGCGCTCACCGAACGGGTCCTTGCCGCCTGCCGGCAGGGGGGCAGGACGCCGGTCGTCGTGTTCTCCAGTTCGCTCGCGGTGTTCGGCGGCACCAGCACGCATCCGCTCCCGGACGTGGTCACCGATTCGACACTGCCGGTGCCGCAGAGCAGCTATGGAATTCAGAAATTCATCGGCGAGCAGCTGGTCGCCGACTATTCACGCAAAGAGTTCATCCAGGGCCGGTCGGTCCGCCTGATGACCGTGAGTGTCCGACCCGGACGGCCCAACGCCGCGGCGTCCGGGTTCTTGTCCGGCATCATCAGGGAACCACTGGCAGGCATGCCCGCGAATGCTCCGGTGCCGCCCGACACGGTCGTGGCTCTCAGCTCTCCGGCCCGCGCGGTCGAAGGGCTGTTGCGGGCGGCAGAAGCAGCAGCAGGGGAGTGGGGAGATCCGACGGCAGTGAACCTGCCGTCGGTCGCGGTCAGCGTCGGCGACATGGTGCGGACGCTCGAGCACGTCGCCGGTCCCGCCGTCAGCGCCCTGGTCAGCTGGGAACCGGACGAGGTGATCGCGTCGATCGTGACTAGCTGGCCTGCGCGCCTCTCGACCACGCGGGCAGCAGCGCTCGGACTCAGCGCGGACGAGAGCTTCGAGGCAATCGTCCGCGCGTACATCCGCTCAATCCGGTAATCAGGCCCGACCGTCGCGGGGCAGCGCGTCATTTCGCGTCAGCGGATGGTCAGCCCCGTGTCGGGATCGAAGAAGTGCCATTGCTGCGGCTCGACGCTCAGCGTGATCCGGTCCCCGGCACGTACCGGCGTGCGCGGGCCGACGCGTGCGGTGCCGTTGTGCGCTTCCGACGCGAGCAGCCCGGATTCGATCTCGCCGGTGGCCGCCGCGAGCATTCTGGCGCCGGCCGCAGGCGCGTCGATCGAGAAGAACACGTGCTGCTCGCTGCCGAGCATCTCGACGACCCTGACGCGTGCGGTCAGCGCCGCGGGGGCGGTCCCGTTGCCGTCTGCGCCCAGGACAAGGTCCTCGGGTCGCACGCCTGCGATCACCTTTCGTCCCGAATACGCCGTCAGCGCCGGCCGCACGATGCCAGCGATCCGCTGCGAGCCCAGCACGAGGTCCCCGTCCGATATCGACGCCTCGTACAGGTTCATTTCCGGTGATCCGATGAACCCGGCGACGAACAGGTTGGCCGGGCGCTGGTAGAGCTCTCGCGGCGTGCCGTACTGCTGCAGCACGCCGGCGTGGAGCACTGCGACCCGGTCACCCATCGTCATCGCTTCGACCTGATCGTGCGTGACGTACAGCGTCGCAGCCCCGATCTCGTGGTGGACGCGGAGCACCTCCGAGCGCATCTGCACCCGAAGTTTCGCGTCCAGGCTGGACAGCGGCTCGTCCATCAGGAACGCTGATGGCTCGCGGACGATCGCCCGGCCCATGGCGACCCGCTGCCGCTGGCCGCCGGACAGGCGGTCTGGCTTGCGGTTAAGGAGATCGGACAGCCCAAGAAGTTCCGCCGCCGAACGGACGCGTCGTTCCCGTTCAGCCCGCGGGACCTTCTTATTGATCAGCGCGAACCCGATGTTCTCCGCTACGGACAGGTGCGGGTAGAGCGCGTAGCTCTGGAAGACCATGGCGACATCGCGCTGTCGCGGCGAGACGTCATTCACCACTCGGTCACCGAAGCGGATGGTCCCGTTCGTGACGGCCTCTAGCCCGGCGACCATGCGCAGCGCCGTCGTCTTGCCACAGCCCGAAGGTCCCACGAGCACGACGAACTCGTGGTCGCGGACTTCAAGGTCGAGCGAGTCGATGGCCCTCACGCCGGTTGGGTAGATCTTCGTGAGACCGGAAAGTGTGATTGCGGACACTGGAGTTCCTAGTTCGCCACGCTGCCGAGCAGCAGACCGCCCCGCCAGTAGCGCTGGAGCACGGCGAACAGCGCGATCATCGGGATGACCGTGACGAGACCGCCCGTCACGAGGAGCGGGTAGAGGTCGTTGTCGCCGGAGTTGCCAGCGTGCTGCAGCCACAGCCCCATCCCGACCGTCGCCGGGTACAGGTTGTTGGCGCTGAAGATGATCAGCGGCAGGATGTAGTTGTTCCACGTGCCCGCGACCGACAACAGCAGCACGGTCATCAGACCGGGCACCATCAGCGGCAGCGCCACGCGGAAGAAGATCCGCACCTCCGACGCTCCGTCGACGCGAGCGGAGTCGAGCAGTTCCCGCGGGATCGACAGGGTCACGTACGTGCGCATGAGGTACAGGCCCACCGGGGACACCATGGACGGCAGGATCATGCCCCAGATCGAGTTGATCAGGTGCACCTTGGCGTAGACCAGGTACAGCGGCACGGCCACCAGGGTGATCGGGACGAGCAACCCGGCGATGATGAACGCGAAGAACAGCTTGGAGCCGCGGAATTCGAAGCGGGCGAACCCGTAACCGCCGAGCGCGGCGAGCACGGTCGCGCCGACTCCGGCGACCAGTGAGTAGATCACGGTGTTGAGGAACCAGCGGAAGTAGACCCCCTGGCCGTCTATGTCGCGGAACAGGTTGGCGAATGTGTGGGAGAAGTCGAACGGGCTCGCAAACCAGAATCCGAACGACTCGAAGATGTTCGCCTCGGTCTTGGTGGCGTTGATGATGATCCAGACGATCGGGATCAGCGTGAAGATGGCGAACAGCACGCTCACCGTGGTCAGCACAGTCACTGTGCCCCGCCTGAGGCCGTACAGCTCAACCGGGATGGTTGCGGCCTGCTCCTCGAGCCGCTCGCGGTGCCTGCGTTCGCGGCGAGTCTCTCGGCCCCGCTGCGCCGGTCGCGCCGTCGGGGCCAGTGTCTGTGCGCTCACGAGAAGCTCCTCCTGCGGTTGCGGAATGCCAGCGAGGCGACCGAGATCGCGATGATGATGATGGCCAGAACGACGGCCATCGCGGCGCCGAGCTGGTATTCGCCGTTGGAGATCGCGGTGCTGTAGATGTTGATCACCGGGGTCCAGGTGTTGGTGATCACCCCGGCCTGGTAGTTGTTCAGGATGTTGGGCTCGACGAACAGCTGCATTGCGCCGATGGTGTTGATGAAGATCAGCAGGATGATCGCTGGCCTGACCATCGGCAGCTTGATCCGGAGGATGATCCTCCACAGCGGGGTGTCGTCGAGTATCGCCGCTTCCACGAGGTCACGCGGTACCGACTTCAGCGCGGTGTACATGATGACGGTGGTGTAGCCGGTCCACTCCCAGATGGCGATGATGATGATCGACGGGACCATCAGCCCGCTCGACAGCCAGTTGAAGTTGTGGAAGCCGATGCTGTTCATCAGGCGGTTGAACGGTCCGTAGGCGGGGTCGAAGAGGAAGCCCCACATCAGCGCGGAGACCACGATCGGCACGGCGAAAGGCACGAAGTAGACGGCTCGGAAAAATCTGCCCCACTTTGCGACGCCCAGATCGAAGATCGTCGCGAAGAAGAACGCGATCGCGAGCATCACCGGGATCTGGATGCCGCCGAAGATGACCACCCGGATGACGCCGCCCCAGAAGGGGCCGGACTGCAACACCGTGGAGTAGTTGGCGAAGCCGCTGAACCTGGTCCCTCCGATCAGCTTGGTCGTGTAGAGGCTTTCGTAAACGGCATAGACCAGCGGCACGATCATGAACAGCGTGAACAGGATCATAAAAGGCGTCACGAACGCCAGGCCGCTGCGCCCGCGCCGCCGGGCGTAGACCGAGCGCCGGCCCGGTCCTCGCCAAACACGGGGCTGCGCGACCGCGGCGGTCGGCTGGCGTAGTGCGGTCTCGCTCACTGCAGCTCTGCCCCCTTCCCGGAGCATGGGCGGGCGGTCCCGGTGTGCCGTGAGGCACACCGGGACCGGGTCTTGCTACGTGGTGACGTTGAAGCCCTGGGCCTTGGCGTAGCTGACCTCCTGCTGCTGGAAGGTAGCGAACGCCTGCGCGAGTGTCTGCTTACCGGTCATGACCGCCCCGAAGGTGGTTCCGCCCTGGTTCAGCAGCTGAGTCATGAACGGCGGCCAGGGCGTTTGCGGAATGGTCAGCGCGCCTGCCGAGAACACCTGGTTCGGCTGCGAGCTCCCCGAGATCGGGTATGTCTGCGACTTGAACGCCGTGGACTGCAGCGTCGGCAGGTAGGTCGGGAACAGCGAGGACGGCGGGGTCTTCACGATGTTCCACGACTGGTCGGTCGCACACAGCCACTCGGAGAACTCGGCAGCCTGGGCCGGGTGCTTGGACTGGCTGAAGACCGGGTAGGTCGACCCGCCCCAGTCCGCGCCCACACTCGCGCCCGCGGTCCACTGCGGCAGCGGAGCGGCACGCCACTGGCCCATCGACTGCTTGACGTTGGGCGCGAAGTAAGACGGCGCCCAGGCCGAGTAGATGGATGCCGCGATCAGTCCCGAGTCCAGGTCGGTGTTCTCCTGCGTGCTCAGGTCGGTCACCGTGGCGACCTCGTGTGAGCTGATCAGCGGCTGCCAGAACGAGGCGAACTTCTGCTGAGCAGGCCCGGTCCAGTTGATCGTGAGGTTGGACCCGCCGTGATACTCGAACGGCCAGGCGCCTGCTTGCGCCATCATGTCCATCAGCCACTGCGCGTCGTTGGCCGCGAAGTCGATGAGGTAGGCCTTAGGGTTCTGGCTGTGCAGCTTGGCCGCGTCCTGCGCGAACTGCGCCCAGGTGGTCGGCGGCGTGATGTTGTACTTGGCCAGCGTCGCCTGGTCGTAGTAGAAGCCCATCGGCCCGAAGTCGCTCGGCATCGCGTAAACGCCGCTCCCCTGGCTGACCTGGGACCAGGCCCACGAGGCGAAGTCGCTCTTGAACTTGTTCGCGCCGTAGGGGACGAGGTTGACCAGCTGGTGCTGGATCTCGTAGGAGGGAAGCAGGTCGAACTCGACCTCGGCGACGTCAGGCGCACCGCTTCCGGCCTTGAGCGCGTTGTCCAGTGGCACATACTCGCCGCTGCCGGCGCCGGGATCTTCCAGCGTGACGCAGATGTTCTTGTGGGTGGCGTTGAACTCGGTGACGGCACGGCTCATGCCCGGCACCCAGGCCCAGAAGGTCAGGTGGGTGGCGCTTGACGAGCAGTTGGCGCCCGCCAGGATGCTGGGAGCCGGGCTGGCGCCGGCGGACTTGGAACTGGACGCTGCGGGGGCGCCGCCGCCACAGGCAGCGACCAGCGCCGCCGTGGCCGCGCCCGCCAGCCCTGTGCTGGCGAGCTGGGTAATTCTCTTCTTCGACAACATGTCGGGGGGGCTCCTTCGTTTCCTTGTTGCCGCATTTTCTTAGCTATGGCCGCGGATCCCCCGGTTGCCGCGGCGAGGTTGGGTCAGCAGTTGATCGCCGCCTCGATGACGGTGAAGGACTGAGGCGGAAGGGTCAGGACGACCGTGCCGTCCTTGGGGTTTTCAGTTCCGTTTTCCAGATGGGCGGTCGCGACGTCGGGGAGGACGCGCGATTCGGCCGGGCCGCCGGCGGTGACGGTCCTGATCTCGGCGGGCCCCGCAAAGGCAGCGTCGCGGAGCACGATCTCTGGGGTCTCCGCGTGGCTGGGGTCGCGGTTGACCAGCGTTACCGCCAGGCGGTTCTTGTTAGCGCTAACAGTCGCGGCCGCGTCGACGGTGGTGAACGGCGCGAGGTCCTTGACGACGTACGGCCACCGGCCTGTCGAGTCTGGCCACACTGGCTCGAGGTGCGGTCCGTAGACGTGGATGTCCACCGCGTCCTGCAGCGCGGCCTGGGCGTGCAGCAGCACCGGGTAATAGATGGGCTGCACGGTCGCGGTGTCAGGCGTGGTGACGATCGGCGCGATCGCGTTGACCATCTGAGCGAGGTTCGCCATCTTCACCGAGGCGGAGTTCCTGACGAAGATGTTCAGGTAGGTGCCGACCGCTAACGCGTCTGGGAAGGTGTACCGCTCCTCCAGATCGACCGTCATCTTCCTGTACCAGACGTTCCACTCGTCGTAGGCGATCTTCGGCGGATTTGAGATCTTGCGCCGGTAGGCGGTGCGGTCGATGAGCGCCTGGGCTGAGCGGATCGCGCGCTCGGCCTGATGCGGCTGGAGAACGTTGGTCCAGTAGTCATGGCTGCCCGTGTAGATGTGAATCGAGTGGTAGTCGACGAGGTGCGCCATACCCTCGACGACGATGCGGTCCCACTCGTTCCAGCCGGTCTTCCCGCAGCTGATGATCTGGATGTCGGGGTCGAGGAACTTCAGCGCCCGCGCCCACCTCGTGGCCTCGCGGACGTATTCGTCGGCGGACATGGCGCCTACCTGCCATTCGCCGTACATCTCATTGCCGAGGCCCCAGTAGCTGACCCGGTAGGGTTCAGCCCGGCCGTTCTGCCGCCGTTTGTTGGCCCAGTACGTGGACCGGTCGCCGTTGCAGTACTCCAGCCACGCGAGCGCTTCCTCGAGTGTGCCGGTGCCCATGTTGAGGCAGATGTACGGTTCGGCGCCGAGTTCGGCGCAGTAGGTGAGGAAGTCGTCCGTGCCGAACCTGTTGGATTCAGTTCCTCCCCAGGCAAGATCCGGCCGAGATGGGCGCGCGTCCTTCGGCCCTATGCCGTCCTGCCAGTGGTAGTTGCTGACGAAGTTACCGCCGGGCCACCGTAAGACTCCCATCCGCAGGTCGCGGAGCAGGCTCACTACGTCCTTGCGGAAGCCCCTGTCGTCGCTCAGCGGCGAACCTTCCTCGTACAGCCCGCCGTAGATGCACCGGCCGAGGTGCTCGACGAACCCGCCGAACACGTTGCGATCCACCTGCCCGAGGACGCGCTTGGGGTCGATGGCGATCCGTGTCACGTGCTCTCCTTATCCCTGCTCCCCTTCATTCCTGCTCCCTTGCCGCGGGGCTCACGGTTGGTGCGCTCGATGAGGCGCGAATGATCAGTTCGACGGGAAGCAACGGCGGTCGTTCCGGGACCTGCTCGCCGGCGATGGCGCGCAGCAGCAGGTGGACGGCCTGCCGCCCGGTTTCCGCGAGCGGCACACGGACGGTGGTCAGCGGGGGCCTCAGGTATTCGGCGAACGGGATGTCATCGCAGCTCACGACCGCCACGTCCTGCGGGACCCGGCGCCCCGCCTTGTCCAGGGCAGACAGCACGCCGATCGCCATGACGTCGCTGTGCACGAAGATGGCCGTGATGCTGGGCGAACGTTCGAGCAGCAGCCGGGTGGCGGCGGCGCCGCCCCTCGGCGTCCAGTCAGCCTCGGCCACCAGGTCCTCGTGGGTGTCCAGGCCCTTGTCGCGCAGTGCGTCTTCATAACCGTGCAGCCGGCTCCGGGTGACCCGGCGCCGGAAAAGCCCGGTGACGGTGCCGATGGCGGTGTGGCCGAGCTCGATGAGATGGGCGGTAGCCAGCCGCCCTGTCTCTCTGTGGTTGGACCCGACCAGCGGCACGCCGCCGCCGGGCACCGCCTGCAGGCTGACGGCGGGAACGTACGTGCGCAGCAGATCGGCCACCTTCGAGTCCTCTTCCACCTCGGGCGCGGCCGCGATGATGCCATCCACGCGGCGCTCGATCAGCGTGCGCACGATGGCCTCGCCGTCCCCGCCCCCGACCGCGAGGTGGCCGACCAGCACCGAGTGGCCGTGCGTGCGTGCCTCCTGCTCGGCAGCGACGGATGCCTGGGCGATCGCGATGTCGGCCGCGTCGCTGGCCACCAGGCCGATCGTCGCGGTGGTCCGTTGCACGAGGGAGCGGGCGATCGTGTTGGGCCGGTAGCTGAGCTCCTCTGCGGCCGTGAGAATACGCCGCGCCGTTTCGGCTGAGACGCGTACGTCGCCGCCGTTGAGTACCTTGCTCGCTGTCTGGAAGCTCACGCCAGCTCGCGCCGCCACTTCCTTGATCGAGACGTACTTGCGCTGCGCCATCCGCCCTAGCCTGTCCTGTTGTCACTCAGATGAGCGAACGTTCGCGCAATCAAGGTAAATCGCGACGCAGCCACCGTCAAGGGGTGCGCTAGCGCAGATGCAGGCAACCGCCCGGCTCGCTGGGAACTGATGCAGGGCTTGCTTGCTGCCGCTGCGCGGCTCGCGCCAGCGGGCCTGCTAAGCGAGCTGCTTGCCGAAGAACGCGAAGACCTTCTCCCAGCCGTCCATCGCGGCTTCCTGCCGGTACATCGGGGCCTGGTAGTAGAAGAACCCATGGGACGCGCCGTCATACCGGTGGAACTCGTAGTCCTTGCCGAGCCGCTTGAGTTCGGCTTCGTGCTGGTCGACCAGCTCGGGCGTGGGGTACTTGTCGTCGTTACCGAACAGGCCGAGCAGCGGGACGTTCAGGTCGGCCGTGTAGTCCAATGGCGAGACCGGCCGGGCCGGGCTCAGCTCCTCCGCGCTCATCACCACGCCGCCGCCCCACAGGTCGGCGATCGCGTCAAACTTGTCAGTCCGCGACGCCGCCAGCAGTGCGTGCCGGCCACCGGAGCAGGTGCCAAGAATGCCGACCTTGCCGTTGCTGGTCGGCTGGGCACGAAGCCAGTCGGCCGCGGCCGCGCAGTCGGCCACCACGGTGTCGTCGGGCACGCCGCCCTCGGCGCGCACCTTCGCGGCGATGTCATCGGGCGCGCCGTGCCCGTACCGCTCGTAGAGGTTGGGGCAGATCACGGTGTAGCCGTGCCGGGCCAGCCGGTCGGAGAACTCACGGTAGAACTCATCCCAGCCCGGCATGTGGTGCACCGCGACGATGCCCGGCCGGGAGCTCTCAACGGTGGGCTGGCTCACGTACGCGTGAATCTCGTCGCCGTTGCCGGCCGGATAGCTGATCACCTCGGAGGTGATGCCGTTGTTCATGTCGGTGCTGTGCGAGTTCCACGCCGTCATCGGATGACCCTCCGGCTCGCCGCTTCAAAGTATTCCGTGGCTAGGCTAGCGGACGACAAACCTGGGGGCGCGATGATCAAAGTAGGCGTTCTCGGCGCCAAAGGGCGCATGGGGTCGCAGGTGTGCGCGACCGTGGACAACGCCGCCGACCTCGAGCTTGTCGCGGGCGTCGACGTAGGCGACGCCAGGGACGAGCTGACCGCGGCCGAGGTGGTCGTCGACTTCACTCATCCGGGTGCGGTCATGGACAACCTCCGGTGGTGCGTCGAGCACGACCTGGCCGCGGTCGTCGGGACATCGGGGTTCGGCGACGCGAGGCTCGCCGAGGTGGCCAGCTGGCTCGCCACCCGGCCGGATGGCCGGGTGCTCGTGGTGCCGAACTTCTCCGTGGGCGCGGTGCTCATGATGCGGTTCGCCGCCGTGGCGGCGCCCTTCTTCGAGTCGGCCGAGGTGATCGAGCTGCATCACGCGGGCAAGGCGGACGCGCCGTCGGGGACGGCCGGGCGCACCGCGTCGATGATCAGCGCTGCCCGGTCCGCGGCGGGGACGGGCCCGATGCCGGACGCGACCGTCACCGCCACCGAGGGCGCGCGCGGCGCCCAGGTGGACGACGTCCACGTGCATTCGGTGCGGCTCGCCGGGCTGGTGGCGCACCAGGAGGTGCTGCTCGGCGGCCACGGCGAGGTGCTGACGATCCGGCACGACTCGCTGGACCGGGCGTCGTTCATGCCCGGCGTGCTGCTCGCAGTCCGGGGCATCGGCGGGCTGCCGCCGGGCCTAACCGTCGGTATCGAGAGCCTGCTCGGCCTCACCTGACCCGGCAGGCTGGTAGAGACCGAGGAGCAGCCCGAACCTGGGCTGATCGCCGCCGTCATCGGGGCGGTCGGCCAGGGCGCGCAGGGTGGCCGTGAGTTCCTCGGCATGCTCGGGCGTCAGCCGCAGCGTTCGCAGGATGAGGAATGGGTCGGCTTGGGCGGCGGCGATCTCAGCCGCGAGGGCCTGGAAGGCCGTCTCGGTGATTCTCGCGTCGTCGTAGGCGAGGCCCCTGACCGCGCGCCGGTAGTACTGCTCTGTTCCGCCGCGAACGGTGCGGGTTCCGGCCGGCTGCACCAGGCCGGCGTCGACGAGAACCTTGAGATGGTGCGCGATGTTGCCCTTGTTGCTTCCCAGCGTCGCCGCGAGCTGGCTGATGGTCGCTTCTTCCTGGCCAAGAGCGAAGAGCAGCCGATGACGCGTCGGATGGCCCAGCGCCTTGAACTGCGCCGGCGAGGAGACGGCGGCAACTTCATCCGCTGACATGGCAAAAGAGTTAGGCACTCTTGACACTTTGTCAAGCGTCTGCTTTTCTTAACGCTATGACGGAAGAAGAAGTGATCGAGATCGTCCAGCAGGTCGCCAGCCTGGTCGAGACCAAGTATGTGTTCCCTGCGGTGGGGACGGCGGTGTCGCGGATACTGACCGGCGCCGTGGCCGCCGGGCGTTACCCCGCCGACGCCCGGTCGCTCGCCGCGGCCGTGACGGCCGACCTGCAGTCGGTCAATGGTGACAAGCACCTGCGGCTGCTGTACCACGACGACGCGCAGCCACCGCGCGAGCCTGGCGACGACCAGGAGGAATACGCAGCCCTGGCCCGGTGGGCGGACCAGACCTGCGGCGGCGTGGCGCACGTGCAGCGCCTCGCTGGCAACGTCGGCTACCTCGACCTGCAGCCGGTCATCTTTCCGTCCGCGATCACCGGCGACTTGATCGCCGCCGCGATGAGCGTCATCGCCGGCACCGAGGCGATGATCGTCGACCTGCGCAGCTGCCTGGGCGGCGAGCCCAGCGGCGTCTGCCTCATCGTCAGCTACCTGTGGGACCGTGAGCCCGTGCAGCTGACTGGGTTTCGAGAACGTGCGGCGCTCAGGCAGGCGTGGACGCTGCCCTACGTCGCTGGCCGGCGATTCGGCCAGGCCAAGCCGGTGTACGTGCTGACCAGTAGCACCACGTTCTCCGGCGGCGAGCAGCTCAGCTACGACCTTCAGCAACTCGGCCGGGCGACCATCGTCGGCGAGCAGACCAGGGGAGGCGCCCACGCCCGCGAGGGTTTCGTCGTGCATCCCCACCTCGAGGCGACCATCTCGGTCGCCGAGGGAGTGAACCCCTCCTCCGGCGGCAACTGGGAAGGCACCGGCGTGACTCCTGACGTACCGACGACCGCCGAACAGGCCCTCGATACCGCGCACCGTCGCGCTCTGGCGGACGTGATCGCGGGCGGCGGCACCAGCGCGGCGGAGGCTGAGGCTGCCCTCGCCGGGCTGCCGGTCCGGACAATACAGGTGTGACAGGACAGCGAGCGTTCACCGAACTGATCGCCGAGGCCGATGCGCAGCCCGTCGAGGGCTGGGACTTCTCGTGGCTGGCAGGGCGAGCCACCGAGGAGCGTCCGGCCTGGGGGTACTCGGGCCTGCTGCGCGAGCGGCTCGGCCTGGCGCGGGCCGTGCTCGACGTCCAGACCGGCGGCGGCGAGGTGCTCGCCGCCGCACTGCGGGATGGGGACCAGGCGCCCGCCGTCGTCACTGCCACCGAGTCGTGGCCGCCGAACGTCGCGCTGGCACGGCGGGCGCTGGAACCCTGGCACGGCGAGGTGGTACGCGCCGCCGACGCCGGCGGGCTGCCGTTCCGGCCCGATAGCTTCGACCTCGTGGTCAGCAGACATCCCACGGTCGTGGTGTGGCCGGAGATCGCGCGCGTGCTGGCGGCGGGCGGCGCGTACCTGTCCCAGCAGATCGGGCCCGGCACGAACCGGGAGCTGACCGACTTCATGATGGGCCCGCAACCGGTCAATCACGCCCGCGACCCGCAGCGAGCCGAGGCTGCGGCGCGTGCGGCTGGCCTGGTGGTGACCGACGTGCGCGAGCAGGCCCTGCTGGTGGAGTTCTTCGACGTCGGTGCCGTCGTCTACTTCCTGCGCAAAGTGTTGTGGACCGTGCCGGGGTTCACCGTGACCGGCTACGCCGGCCAGCTCGAGCGGATGCACGCGCACATCACCGAGCACGGCTCTTTTGTCAGCCACGCCCAGCGGTACCTGATCGAGGCACGCAAGCCCGGCTGACCGCCGATGTCACGGGCGCGTGCCGGGATGGACGAGTCCGTGTTCGTACGCGTACACGACGGCCTGGACACGGTCGCGCAGCTGCAGCTTGGCCAGCACGCGCCCGACGTGTGTCTTGACCGTCGCCTCGGCCAGCACGAGCTTGGCGGCGATCTCTGTGTTGGACAGGCCGGCGGCGACTTCGAGGAGGATCTCGAACTCCCGTGCCGTCAGCCGGCTGACCTCGGGCGGCGCAGGTCCGGCCGCGCTGCCCGCGTGCGGCAGGTGCGGCACGAACGCGTCGAGCAGCCTGCGGGTCACGCTCGGTGCGACGACGGCGTCGCCGCTCGCCACCGCCCGGATCGCCGACAGCAGCTCCGCCGGCGGCACGTCCTTGAGCAGGAAACCGCTGGCTCCCGCTCGCAACCCCTCGTAGGCGTACTCATCCAGATCGAAGGTCGTGAGGATCAGCACCCTTGTCGCCGTGCCCGCGGCCACGACGCGCCTCGTGGCCTCGATGCCGTCCATCCCTGGCATCCGTACGTCCATGAGCACGACGTCGGGCCGCAGCGCGGCCGTCATGCTGACCGCGGCCTTGCCGTCGCCCGCCTCGCCGACCACGCGCATGTCGTTTTCGGCTTCCAGAACCAGCCGGAATCCGAGCCGGAGCATGGCCTGGTCGTCGGCCAGCAGGATCGAGACGCTCACTCGCCGTCCTCCCTGGTTAACCGGCCGCTAGCGCCGAGGCTCAGCACGGTATGCACGCGCCAGCCGCCGCCGGGACGCGGGCCTGCGGACACTTCTCCGCCGAATACGGCGGCGCGTTCCCGCATGCCGACGATGCCGTGCCCGCCGGCCGGCTGGCTGGCCGCGATACCAGACCCAGGCCCGCCGTCGTCTGCGACCTCCAGCTCGACCTCGCCGTCCCGGAAGGTGAGGCTGACCTGGGTGCGCGCGCCGGGAGCGTGCTTGAGCGTGTTGGTCAGCGCCTCCTGGACCATCCGGTAGAGCGCAAGCTGGGCGCTGGCCGGAATGTCCGCGGGCTCCCCGGTCACGGTCAGCCGCGTCGGCAGCCCGGCTGTCCGGACGCCCGCCAGCAAGTCGTCGATGTCGGCCAGGCCGGGCTGTGGTGAGTGGCCGGCCGACACGGGCTGCCGCAGCACGCCGAGCAGCCGGCGCATCTCGGTGAGCGCGGCCCTGCCGGTGGCAGAGATGTCGCCCATGAGCGTCACGGCCCGGCCAGGGTTATTCGCCGCGGTCGCTGCCGCGCCATCGGACAGCGTGATCATCATGGCGATGTTGTGCGCGACGATGTCGTGCAGTTCTCGCGCTATCCGGGCGCGCTCGGCGGCAACGGCGAGCTGCGCCTGCTGCTCCCGGTCCCGCTCGAGGCGCATGGCGCGCTCGGCGAGGGAGGCGGCGCGGGCTCGCCGCGCGGTGCGGACGTAGTAGCCCCCGAACCCGGCCACCCCGATCAATCCGGTCGCGATCAGCCAGCCCCAGACGGCGTGCAGGCCGACGCTCGGCCAATTGGCCGCTGCCAGTACAGCGGTGGTCTCCAGCAGTGCGCCGGCCGCCAGCGCGAGCCGCAGCGGCGCGAGCACCACGGCGGTGTAGAAGGCGACGAGTATCGCCAGATAGTCGGTCAGCTCCCGGCTGACGAACCACTGCACGGCGGCCAGTACGGTGAGGGCCACGCAGATCGCGACCGGAGCCCGGCGCCGCCAGATCAGCGGGAGCACCACCGCCAGGATGAGGGCGAGGGACAGCGCGTGGCTACTGCCCTGCAGCGCGGTCATCGGCGGGAGCGACAGCACGAGAATCAGCGCAGCCAGCGCCGCGTCGGCCAACAACGGGAACCGGCGTGCCAGGGTCAGCACGCTCGCCCGCGTGCCGAGCACGCCACGCGCCAGCACGCCGTCAGGCCGCGTGCTGATGCGTGGCTGCTGTGTAGTCATCGGTCGAAGGCTAGCCGGAGCTGACCTGCCCTGGCGGCGATCAGAACGGCGTGCCGTCCTGAGCGCAGACGCTCCCGGCCGCCGGCAGGGCGCCCGTGGTGAGGTAGCGGACCTCGTCGTCGGTGGCACACGTGCTGGGGTTGGCGAACTCGGTGTGACCGTAGCCGTCGACGGTCAGCAACCGGGCTCGGGCCAGGTCGCGCGCCATGGCCACCGAGCCGGAGTACGGCGTCGCTGGGTCGCCGGTGATGCCGATCACCAGGATCGGGCTGGCCGTCCACCGGTTCCACGGCCCGGTATAGCGATCCTGCCCCGCCTCGCCCGGCCAGTTGGCGCAGGCTTCCTCGGTCCACGCCCAGAACAGCCCGAAGCCGCCCGCGCGGGCGCTGGCCTGCTGCGCGGCCGCGACGTAGGCGGCTGGTTCCCGCGGGTCGGCCGTGTCGGTGCACAGTGTCGCGAACTCCTGCTCGACGCCCGTGTAGACCGATGGCGCGGAGGCGGCCGGCTGGGCCGCCTGGACCGCGGCCGGCGCGCTCGCCGGAGCTTGGGCAGCGGTGTCAGCTTCCGAGGCACTCCAGAGTGCCTGCAGCAGGACCCCGCCCTGCTGCCAATCACTCACCGTTCCCAGCGGCACGCTGGTCAGCAGGCCCGCGTAGGTGTAGGTCTGGCCCTCCACCGTCACCGGATTGGCCAGCAGCCGGCTCAGCAGCGTCTGCCACTTGCCCGTTGTGGCGGCCGGCGTGCCGGCCGAGAATGCGCACGCCGAGGTCGTCGCCTCGCCGCAGAGGTTCAGGAACGATTGCATCGTCGCGGCGGTGGCCTGGTCGGCGCCCCTGCGCAGGCCGCTCGGGAGCGGGCCGCCGCTGGTCCACGCGACCGGGTCGAGGTTGCCGTCCAGGACCATGTGCCCGACCCGGTCAGGGAACAGGTTGGCGTAGGTGGCGCCCAGACCGGTGCCATAGGACAGCCCGACATAGTTCAGCATCGTCGTGCCCATCCCCGCGCGCAGCAGGTCCATGTCGCGGGCCACGTCGGCGGTGGTGTCGTGATCGAGCAGGCTGCCGCCGCGCTGAGCGCACAGGGAGTCGAACCGCGCGTAGGTCTGAACCCACGTCGCGTCCTGACGTGCGCCGACGGGGAAAGCCGGCAGGTTCGCGAGGAACTGGTTTTCCGCCGCGGTGCTCGGGAAGCATCGCACGGCGGAGCTGAAGCCGAAACCCCGCGGGTCGAAGGTGACGATGTCGAACCGTTCAGCCAGCGCCGCGGGAATCGCCGGGAAGCTGGCCACGAGCGGCTCGATCTGCTCAGACGGGCCGCCGCTGTTCACGAACAGCACCGGGGGGTGCGCGGCGTGATCGGCTGCCGGGTGCATGACCATCGCGATCTTGATCGTCTGGCTATCGGGGTACCGGTAGTCGAGTGGCACCCGAGCCGTCGCGCACTCGAAACCGGCGTCGCACGCACGCCAGTCCAGCACCGGGATGGGCGGTGCGCCCTGGCTCGACGCGGCGGCCGCGGTCCCGGTGACGACGCCTGCAGCCGAAATGGCAACGGCGGTCACGATCGCAGCCAGCTTCGCTCGCCGGACGCCAGCCCTGGCGAAATGCATTCCGTTGTTGTCGTGGTCTGGTGTCAGAGTCATGGTTGCCCCGGTTCGGTCTCCGGCGGGCCGGAAGTGTCCCGCCGAACCTCACGCTAGGAAGGGGCACAGCTCAGGGCGTCCACCGCCAGAACCCACTCGGGTCCGCACCGGCTGCTACTTGCGGCGTACCAGGTCAGCCGGAAGTAGCGGTCATCACCGGCTCCGGGTGATCGAGCACGCAGCGCGTGCCGGTAAAGATGCTCGGGATGCACTTGTTGCAGTGGGTGCAGGTGCCTGCTGTGGTCTCGCCGGCGGCGAGCCGGGCGACCAGATCCGGCTCACGCAGCAGGGCCCGGCCCATCGCGACGAACTCGAAGCCCTCGGCCATGGCCTGCTGGATCGCTGCGAGCGAGCTGATTCCGCCGAGGAGGATCAGGGGCAGCGTCAGCGCCTCGCGGAACTCGCGGGCCAGCGGGAGCAGGTAGGCCTCGTGGTAGGGGTAATCGCGCAGCAGCGCACGGCCGGCCACCCGGAAGCCGATGCCCGCCACACCGGGCAGGGCGGCCGCCATCTCCGCGCGGGGCGGGTCGCCGCGGAACATGAACATCTGGTTGCCCCGGGACCCGCCGGCCGTCAGCTCGATCGCGGCGAGGACGCCCTCGGCCTGGAGCAACCGGGCGATCTCGACGCTGTCGGCGGTCTGGAGACCATTGCGGATCCCGTCGGCCATGTTGAGCTTGGCCGTGACCGCGACCCGGCCGCCAGTCGCCTCGCGAACCGCGCGCAGGATGCGCACCGGCAGCCGGGCCCGGTTTGCCGGTGAGCCGCCGTAGTCGTCCGTCCGGTGGTTCCACCGCGGACTGAGGAACGCCGAAACCAGGTAGTGATGGCCGAAGTGCAGTTCTACGGCGTCGAATCCCGCTTCCGCGAGCATGGCCGCGCCGCTAGCGAACTGCGCGACAACGTCGTCGATCTCGCTCGTGGTCACCGGCTCGACTCTTGTCCCGGCCATCGTGCGGCCGGCTGATGGGCCGAGGTAGCGCTTGCGGATCGTGCCAACGGGGCCCGCGTGACCAAGCTGAGCCGAGATCGCCGCACCCTCCGCGTGCACGGCGGCGGCGATCCGCGCAAGGCCGTCGGCCGCGGCGTCGTGGATGTAGATCTCGTTCGGCGCGCCACGGCCGTCGCGCGACACCGCGACGTAGGAAACAGTCGTCATGGCCGCGCCGCCCGCCGCGATCCGCCGGTGGAACTCGATCAGGCTGTCTGACACCAGCCCGGCGGGGCTCATGCCCTCGAAGGTCGCGGCCTTGACGATCCGGTTACGCAGCCGCACCGGCCCCAGGCTGGCGGGCGCGAACGGCTCGGGCGGCATAGCCCATTGTGGCAGTGTGGCAGGCTGAGCGCAGGCCCGCGCAGAGGAGGACATGGAATGCCAACCCGCAGAGCGCACACGACGTGGACGGGCGGCCTTGAGGATGGCACCGGCACGGTGACGCTGGTCAGTTCCGGCATCGGCAGCTACGAGCTGAGCTTCCCCAAGCGGGCCGCCGAGGACGCAGACGGGACGACCAGCCCGGAGGAGCTCATCGCGGCCGCGCACGCGGGCTGCTTCGCGATGCAGTTCTCGGCGATGCTCGGAGCGGCTGGCGGCCACGATCAATCGCTCGACGTGACCGCCGATGTCAGTCTCGGCCCTGACCCGGCCGGGGGCTTTCGGATCAGCGGCATCGCGCTGACCGTCAGCGGCTCAGCGCAGGGCGTGAGCGCTGAGGACTTCGCCCGGATCGCGGTCGACGCCAAGGCCTCCTGCCCGGTCAGCAAGGCCCTCACCGGCACCACCATCTCGCTGGACGTCTTCAATCGGTGAGCGGTCTGCCGGGGCGCGCGCCGGTGTGGCAGGTTCGTCAGGCTCGCTTAGCGCGCCCGAGCCTCCTCGATCGTGAGCTCGGCCGCCGGGTCGGCCTCGAGCCTGCCGTCAGGGATGGGCTCGCCGCTGCGGACCGAGCGGCCGTAGGTGCCAGCGTCGAGCCGCTTGAGAGCCCGGTCGATGGCGTCGAGCCGGTTACGGAACGAGGCTGCCATCGCCTCGTCCATGCCTTGGGCGGTCAGCGGCTGCGCTGAGTCGGCGTAGTCGCCTGGCCCGCTCTCGACCTCGCGGTCGGCTGCGGCGGCCGCCTCGGCGCCCTTGAGCAGCTGCACGACCTCTGCGCGCTCCGCGGTCAGCCGCTCGCGCGCGACCATCTCGTCCATCTGAAATCCCCTACCCGTCCTCGGCCCGTCCCAACCGGGCATCCTGCCACGTCCAGCAGCCCCGATACGCTTCGCCCTGGGAGTGGTGCCCAATGATCTTCGACGTCAAGCCGGCCGTGGTCGGCCACCGCGGGTTCGGGTCTGGCGCCCTCCTTGGCTACCGCGAGAACTCCATCGAGTCGTTCCTGGCGGCTGCGGCCAGCGGCGCGACCTGGGTCGAACTCGACGTCCGCCGCAGCAGCGATGACGACCTGGTCGTCTGGCACGACCCGCACTCGCCGGCCGGCCTGCCGGTGGTCACGCGGACGGCCAGCCAGCTGGCCGACGAGGGCATCGTGGGCCTGGACGGCGTGCTGTCCGCGCTGCCGGAGGGCATCGGCGTGGATCTGGACGTCAAGACCGTGCTCGACGATGCCCTCGATCCCGAAGGCCGGCGCACGCACGCGCTGGTAGCCGAGGCGCTCGGCGTCCATGCGGGAACACGTCCGCTTCTGGTCTCGTCATTTGACCCCTCGGTGCCGCTTTACCTGCGAGACCGGGCGGCGCTCGCCAGCCAGGTCGGCCTCGGCCTGCTCACGAGCCAGACCCTGCCGCCCGATCACGGCGTCGCCGCCGCAGTCAATCTCGGCCTCGATGTCGCCTGCCTGTTTGTCGGATCGCTGGGGCTGGATGGCGACGAAGGGCTAGCGGGCGGGCTGGCAGCGCGCGCGGTCGAGGTGGCGCACCGGGCCGGCCTGGAGGTTATGACCTGGACGGCGTCGCCCGCCCAGGCGACGCGCGCGGCCGCCATCGGGATCGATGCGGTGTGCGTGGACGACGTGCCGGGCACGCTGGCCGCCCTTGCGGTGCACCGCGGTGCCAGAATGGCCAGGTGACCACGGGCGGCGGCGCGGCCTTGTCCCGGCGCGCGAGCAACGGATCCCTGCTGAGCATCGCCTCGAGCGGGTCGATCCTGTCGATCGGCTCGAGTGGCTCGATCCTGTCGATCGGGTCGAGCGGGTCGATCCTGTCCATCGGATCGGTCGGCTCGATCGCGTCGGTCTGCTCGGCGTTCTCAGCCGGGAGCATCTTCTCGCTCCTGTCGGCGGCTTCCTGCTGGTCCGCTCTGGCCTGGCGGTCCCGATCGCGCCTGACCGGCCTCCCGGGGCGTTCCAGCTAAGCGTGCTTGAACCCGGGTAGAGGCTTACCCGGGGGGAGTCGATGAGTTCTGCTGAGACCAATTCATCCAGCTACGCTCGGGTGGCGGAGCCAACGCTGGCCTACGTGTGGCATTCGGTCTCCGGGCAGCCGATCGCGGACGACCTGCTTGACTGGCCCCCCGACGTCTTTGCCTTCACGAATGTGATCCTCGAGCGGTCGTATGCATTTCGGTTCGCTCTCCCTCCCAGCAACGACTGGCCTCCGCCCCGCAAGGTCAGCTGGACGGCGGCAGTTGTCGAAGCGGGCAGCCAGTGGGGTGCGTGGACAGAAAGCCGGCGCGGCCACATCCCGGATCTGGTGCGTGAACAGTGGACTGCGATCAGGCCGGGCGCGGGTAATCCGATTGACGAGGTGGCCAGCGGCCGCGACCGGCGGCTGTGCGAGGCACTCCTGACGCTCCATGCCATCGCCGACGAGGCATGCGCGGGGCTGGGCATCGCGTTGGACAGTGCGGACGGACATGCATGCGCATATCGGGCGCGGGGTCGTGAACTGCTGGCGAGAGCCGGAACGCTGTCCCGCATCGATCCGCGCTTCCTGCGCGTGCTCCCCAAGGTCAGCACGCCGCCGACCGGTCGCGCGGCCTACTCACGCTACGCGTGTGTGCACGGACCTGGCATCGACGCTCGCTGGCGCAAGATGCCCGCGCGTCACCGAGGCATCGATGTCACCTCCGAGTTTGCGACGCTGCTCCTGCTGCCGTGGCCATTGCAGGTGCACGCGTCCGATTTCCGCCCGGTCGAGGACTCGGTGCAACGGCTCGAGAAGGATCCCTTCGGGTTCTTCGAGTTCGCACCGGCGGAGCAGCTCGACCTCGATCTCCTCGACCGCGTACTGGTGGCCGCGCGCGAGGAAGTGGCCAGCATCGACGTAGTGCTGCTTCCTGAGGCCGCTGTCGACGAGAACGACATCGAAGCCCTCGAGAGTCTCTTGCACTTCCACGGCGCGATTTCGCTGATCGCCGGGATCCGCCGGCCCGCACGGCAACCAGGTCGGCTTGGCGGCAACTGGATCCACCTGGGCTACAACCCGCGGTTCGAGAAGGGCGCCGGGATCGCGCGGGACCCAGGGCCACCGTGGTTTCACATGCGCCAGAACAAGCACCACCGATGGTCCTTCGATCGGAGCCAGATCTTGCAGTATCACCTGGGCGGCGTCCTGCACCCGGACGTCCACTGGTGGGAAGCGATCGAAGTGCCGCCCCTCGGGGTCGAATTCGTCGAAGCCGCCGAGCTCACCATGGTGTCACTGGTGTGCGAGGACCTGGCGCAGAGCGACGACGTTGCTGCCGTCATGCGATCGGTCGGCCCGACGGTCGTGATCGCAGCCCTGCTTGACGGGCCGCAACTAAGCTCTCGCTGGGCGGCACGGTACGCAAGCGTGCTGGCTGACGATCCCGGCTCGGCCGTGCTGACATTGACCTCGATGGGCATGGCCCAGCGCAGCCGGCCGAGCGGGCGCGACTCGTCGCCGGTGGTCGCCCTCTGGAAGAACCCCGGCGGCGGGGTTCGCGAGATTCCGCTGGAGGGCGGCGCTCACGCCGTCATCCTGTCCGTGGCCATGAATCGCGCTCCCCGGCGCAGCGCGGATGGTCGCTGGCCGGTGGACAACGGGACGGCCTGCTACGACGTGGCAGTCCATCAGGTCCGCGCTGCGAGCTCAGGGTCTGAATTCCAGCCATCACCGTCGGCGCGACCACCCTCGCCTTTGCTGAACATCGAGGAGCTCACGATCCTGACCGCCTGGGCGGAGGGGGTAGCAGAGATTCTGGCCCATGCACCAGCCGATGCTGCTGATCTGCTCGAACAGGCGCGCCCGGGGGCTGGCTGGCGCGGCTCGCTGGGGCTCGCGGAACCATCTGCTCAGCTCGGGCACGCGATCGAGCTGCTGCGCAAGCATGTTCTCGCGAGTCCGGATCGGGATGGCGTGCCCGGGTTCGACGCCTCGCTCAGCATGTGCGAGCAGGACAGGCCGGACGAGGGTCGGCTCGACGGCCTCGTACGGCAGGTCCTGCGGGCCATGCTCGAAGAACGCCGCACCCGGCACCCTCCCGGTGGGTCTGCTGGCGGCGCGTGACGAGAGCTTCCTCAGGCGGTGCGGGTCTGGCTGGCTGCCTCTAGGCCAAGCTCGGAGACAGAGGTCTCTCGCATTCTGAACTTCTGTACCTTGCCCGTCACCGTCATCGGGAACTCCTCGGTGACCCGTACGTAGCGCGGGATCTTGTAGTGCGCGATCTTCCCGGCGCAGAACTCCCTGACCTGCTCGGCGGTGATCGTGCTGCCCGGTCGCAGCCGCACCCACGCACACAGTTCCTCGCCGTACTTCTCATCAGGCACGCCGATGACCTGGACGTCCTCGATGTCGGGGTGAGAGTACAGAAACTCCTCGACTTCCCGCGGGTAGATGTTCTCGCCGCCGCGGATCACCATGTCCTTGATCCGGCCGGTGATGTTCAGGTACCCGGCATCGTCCATGACGGCGAGGTCGCCGGTGTGCATCCAGCGCCCCGCGTCGATGGCCTCCGCCGTCTTGTCGGGCTCATTCCAGTAGCCCAGCATGACCGAGTAGCCGCGCGTGCATAGCTCGCCGTGGCGGCCGCGCGGCAGCACCTGGCCAGTTTCCGGGTCGGTGACCTTGACCTCCACGTGCGGATGCACCCGTCCGACGGTGGAGACCCGGCGCTCCATATCGTCGTCCGCGCTGGTCTGGGTCGACACCGGCGACGTTTCCGTCATCCCGTAGCAGATTTCCACCTCCGCCATGTGCATCTCCGACAGCACCCGCTTCATCACCTCGACCGGGCACGGCGAGCCGGCCATGATGCCCGTGCGCAGGCTCGACAGGTCGTAGCTGGCAAAGTCGGGCAGCGCCAGCTCGGCGATGAACATCGTCGGTACCCCGTAGAGCGACGTGCAGCGCTCGGCTTGGACCGCAGCCAGGGTGAGCATTGGGTCGAAGCCCGGCGCCGGGATCACGATGGCCGCGCCGTGCGTGGTGCAGGCCAGGTTGCCGAGGACCATGCCGAAGCAGTGATAGAAGGGCACCGGGATGCAGACCCGGTCGCGCTCGGTGTACCGGCAGCCCTCCCCGATGAAGAAGCCGTTGTTGAGGATGTTGTGGTGCGAGAGGGTCGCGCCCTTCGGGAACCCG